>NZ_JACAIJ010000004.1:0-277131 GCF_030325485.1 Acinetobacter sp. R933-2 | reverse complement strand
GCCCCACCCATTGCGCATGCATGACGATGCGCATAAGCGTAATCAACATAAATATCTAAATCTTGGCAGTTTGAAGCAATAAAGCCATAATCAGTCCCAGTTGTTCCACTGCCTTTTTTTATTGCCGATCCTGATGCTTTTGACTTATAAATGCGATCAAAGATACAAGCATACGATGCTGTACCAATATTTAATAAGTTTTTAGCATCGATTTTTATTGTACTGTTTGATGCCAGCGCAAAACGGATCGCTGATAATCCATTTCCCTCAACAATCATATTAATATCTAAGTAGATAGGAGATATTTTATAAACTTTATCTTCTATCCCTCCAGGATAAATTGATTCTAAACTCTGATTTAAAGTAATAATATCATTAGAAGCAGAAACTACTTCTTTGATTTCTCCATCAAAATAATACGGACGATATTTATTAAAGCTATATTCTCTTGTATTCTGTATTGCAATAATGTCTGATTCAAATAAATTAGATACAATATCTAAAGTTACTTTATTATCAACTACAGATACTATACTTCCAACTTCTTCAATATCTCCTGTGAATGTAATAAAAGAGTTATTTGACTTTAAAATACAATTTGTATGTATTTTAACTTTCTTGCCTGGTGCTGAAATTATTATATTTTTTTTAAAAAAATATATCTCTCCGCTAAAATCCTCTATAACAATGTCATTATTTTTAATGTATTGAGCTAAATATTCTAATTGATTCGTGCAATCTTCATCATGTAAAAATCCGAAATCAAAAAAAGTAAATTTTGCGTCTTTATATTTCCAACCTGTCATATTTAGATTTGGATCATTTTTATTTTCTGCGATTACAGAAACTACTTGCTTCCCATTTTCAAGTAAAACCATTTCACCAAACAAGTAAAACTTATCAGATCTCCATCGGTTTGCCTGCCCAATTCGTGCTAAATCATTAATTTGTTTTTGATTTTCTTTTCCATCAGCAATAAACTCTGCCAACCAGCCTTTTTCTACAGCAACATTAGCTAATTTCTTATATAGCCCCTGAACATAGAGATCTAGTTGTTGCATTGAAACACCCTGCTTTTCAATCATTGCTAAAAATGCAGCTTTAGTTTCATCATTTAAACTATCAACATAAGCACCCAAGTCTTTAATATCATTATTGATCATCCAATTCAGTACGCCCATTTCTTGCAGCTTGTACCAAATTGAATCAAGATCTTCATTCACGGGTTCTGGTCGAAATGAGTTGTCATAAGTCTTATAACTACCATCTCGTTTAAGTGGTGTATCACGTCTAATTTTAATAACCGAATTGGCTTTTGGTGCTTTCAAAAAAGTCACTTGATCAGTATTAAAATCAAATGACCAATCACCCACTGGTGGTTCTACATCATCAACTAAAACAATAAGATGATCTTGTTCTTTAGCATCAAAATTTAAGGGAAAAACTGTAGTAGTTCCATTTGCAATAAATTCTTGGTAGGGTGTTTGCTCTGATACAGCCATGGTAAATTCACCTTAATATTCAAAATCTAAGGTGGCTTCAATCACACCACCGTCCGTTCTCCAATTAGGCGATGCATTCGCTTCGTTTTGTCTGTGTATTTTCCCGATGCGTTCAGGTGAATCAGTGATTGCACCAGCTAGGGAATCAAGATAATCATCTTCTTGATCTGTAATAGCAGGGTTGAACATACGCATTTGTTTGAATTGAACAGAAGTGTTTTCACCCTCATGTGTATCAAGTACAGAAACATGTGCCCACAACAAGCCTGAAACCAAAGGTCCTTCAATTCCATCTAAAATACGTTTATTTTTCTGCCCTGTAGAATGGTTCTCGTTTACACCACAACGAATTTTTCTTTTTTTCAACGCTGCTTTTAAGGATGCTGGTGCAAAATTACCAATGCCGTTGGTTTCAATGGTCACGCTTGGTATGTTGTATTCTTCGATCAAATCACATAACTGCCATACTTGGCCACCTGTGACTTCACCAAAATCATCTGTGATAATGACTTCGCCTTTCAATGCGATAGATCTATGCCAGTACTTGTTGCCAAGATCATCATGCAGAACCAACGTTACAGCAGAAACATCCGATTTTAACTTACCTGAACTTGGGTCCCATCGGCATGTCATCCCTACAATTTGACGCTCACCTAACATCATAATGTAGCGACCATTGGCACGTCTTAATATTGGCTCACAGTCATAAGCAATCAGTTTTTCAGGATCAAGGCGTACATCACCAGTAGGCTTGGCATGTAATTGGTACTGTGAATCCCATTCATTGATTGTTCGGCATTCTTTGCGTCGCTCTTCCATGACTGCAGGTGTAAAGCGTTCTGGCCATAGTGCTTCACTGTACACATCAATCAGATAATGCTGTTCTGTAAATATAATTTTGTAAGCTTTACCTTGTTGTACCCACTTATAATTAATGCCTTCTTTTAAAAGTTTTGCCTGGTTACCAATACCACTAAAAATATAAACCGGGTCAAAATCAACAATGGCTTCAAATACATTTTCAAATCGTTTTTCATGTTCAAACATTTTAAGCACCAAGCATTTTGCACCTAGTTTTTGAATGTGGGTGTACAAAGAATCATGTGTGTGTGGTGTACCAACAAAAAGTTTCTGTCCACCTGGTATTAAAATATGTGTTTGCTCAGATAGGCGATAACGCAGTTTTTCACGTGATTCAGGCGTACCAATATTGCTAGGAACTTCAACATCATCATTTTGGATTTCATTTGCACGTGAACCTGTGACATTGGATAAAATGCCACGTGCATGAATAGAGCCATGACGCACATCAGTTGAACCTGTTACCCACCATTTTTGTGTCTCCCCACGTGCTTTTTTGATACTGAAAAGTACACATAAAGGATGACGTTCTAATACTTGTTCAGTACCTCGACTGACTTTATAAGCATCAGGATCTGTTGCGCCCTGATGCAAAATGAGATGATCAGGATTGTTATAAAGTTTCCATGCATTATAAATATCTAAGATCGTTGATTTACCATGTCCACGTGGCATCATCAATAAGCCAAGCGTGCCGTAATCTTCTAAGAAATCACAAACATCTAAGTGAAAATCAGGCACGACCCAGTTTAATGTTTCAGCATAAACAAGGTAGAACGCAGCAAATGAAACCTTGATCATTAGCTTGGTCGATTTGGACGTTGTTTACGCTCACCAAGCTTTTTGGTCACACTTTCTAAAAGTGCTGCTGCTTGCTGTTCAGGTGTTATTGCTCTGTCATCCGTATTACCTTTTGTAAATTCATCATCATGTAAAATACGTTTGAGCTTTTCCATACAAGTGAGTGCTTCTTTCGCCCCTTTGTATAGCCACACCTTGTCCCCTCGTCCCTCTTTTGAAAAAATATCCTGTCCGTATGCTTCAGTCATTAAATCAACTGCATCGCTACTAGCCATTTCAAGACATAGTTTTAATTTCTCTTTAGTTTCAGGTTTTAAATGACCTTCTTTCTTTTCATCTGACATAAAAAAAGCCCTATCATCATGTTTCGATAGGGCTAGTGTTGCTGTGAAAGACTTGTGTTTGGTTGGGTACTATTGGACTACACGTTCAAAGTCAGGCATTTGTATATCAGAAAGATCATCACCCCAAAAACGTGTTTTGTCATGTTGCCGTTCAGCTTTCCGTAAAACTTTTTCACGATATCCTGGTGCAATGGTATCTTGCAATTCATCAAAAATCATACGGTTCATAACGGCTTTTGTATACCATAGATTTTGTCCCGGTATTTTTCCTTTGACCATTTTAAAAGCCTCATTCCCTGCATTGGTTTCAATGCCATTGGCGAGTTGAGTAGCATTACCTAAAGTCACATTGAGTGCAGTTTTCACATCAGATCCAAAAGGACCAGTTAAAACATTCTCAGTACTTCGCCCTGTTGGGTCCATCCCTGCCACAACAATATCCCCCATGATCGCCAAACCACCACCTTGGGCAATCGAACGTTTCATAAAGTCGACTGTTTTTTCAGGATCGTCACTATCCCACATGGTGAGTGGATCATTGCCGTTTACGATTTCACGAAGCTGTACTACAAATGCACCAAGTAACGATGTTAGCGCAACCAGTGAAGCACCATAAGTTGCTTTGCTCATTGTCGATGGTCTGCTAAAAGTTCGGCTACCATGACGCATAAGCATGGCTGCTGGGAATGATTTAAACTGCAGCATTGAGCGTAGAATCTCACCCATTGCAGTGCCTTTACGCAAACCACCAGTCATCCACGTTTTTTCACGTAGACCAGCTTCAATGACAGCCATGCCTTGCTCATCTAATAAATGCGCTTGGAAGCGTGAAGCTGCTTCGTCACGTAATTTTTTAGCAAGTTCCTTTTTTTCACCGTCAATACTTTTTGTTAACCGATCGGATACTTGTTCACGTTTTAACTGACGTTCATTAACACGTGTTTGATATTCAGAAAATTCATTATCTAATTTTTGAATACGTTTATCCAATTCATTATATTTTTTTTGAATTGCCTTATTTGCTTCACTATCAGCTTTTTTAATTTTCGCACGTAACTCAACCATACGACGTTCAGCATTGCCTATCCGTTTACCAATACTTTCACCACTTGTGTAGTTTTGACGAGCTTGTGAAGTAATCGAACTATCAAGTTTTGCATCCGTCTTTGACTTAAGCTTGCTTTGCTCAACAGCTTTTTTAATCTCAAATTCTTTTGTAATGTGACTTTGTTTAAGCTCAACCAAAGATTTGTATTCATTTAAAATATCAACTTGCTTCATAGCTTTAACTTCACGTGTGTTTGCAAATGAATTTAAGCGATCGGCTAACTTGCTTTCATACACTTTGAGCTGTTCAGGTGTAAGCTTTGTTTTGCTATTCAATAAGCCACTAAAATCATTAAACTTAGATTGAATTTCCTTATCATTCCTACTAACAGTATCTGATATTTTTTTTGTTTTCTGATGAACTTTGTTGTTCAGAGATTCTAATTCCTTTCCTAATTTTTTAGCACTATCAGCTATACGGTCAATTGCCTTACCTTGTGTAATACCATCCATAAACCCCTTTAAATTTTCGGTATTTGTAAGTGTTCGTAGATATGTATTCATATCAGCCTGTGCTGCTGCTGCCTCTTTTTGAGCATCTAATAAATCCATTCGATCCTGTAATGCCTGTTTCTCAGCAATAGCTTGACTATCCTTACGATTCGCATAGTCTTGTAATCGTTGTGATAATTGACGTTTAGTATCATCTAAACGCTGTGATCTATTTGAGACTCTTAAATCATCTTCAGTATTTCGAGTGTTAAGTTCATTAACTTGATTGTTAATATCATCAACTAACTTACGTACATCACCATCCATAGCAGCTAAAATTTTATCATCAGGAATTTGATAGATAGATCTGGCGCTCATGAGTTGATTACCTTTACGATCTAACACTGGCTCAGCCAAACGCATGATTTCCCATGTACGTTCATTTAAACCTGTACCTTGCAGCAGCTCACGGTCAATTGCTTCTAAATCATTCCATGACTTTTCACGTGTCAATCGACCGTACTTATCCATAAGCATTTTTGAAAAACCAACTTTATTGGCTGCGGTTAAAGCATTTAATCCCGATAGTCTTAATACTTGAGTTGCCAATGAACTTGATAATTTTGCAGCCTTTTCAGCTTTACCATGCACTGAGGTTAGACCATCATCCGACCAGCGTGTAATTGTACCTAACATTTCTTCAGTGGCTAAACCTAAGCTATGTGCCTGCTCACGATCTGCCTTATTCTTCGGATTAAGTTGGCTAATGATTTCACCAAAAATTTTACGATACGCAATATCATGGATCTGCGCTGTTTTAAGTGTCATCGCTTGGTCAGTCAGTGATGCAAGCGTAGTAGCACCTAACATTGATGCAACGTTCATGGAGCGATAAGTTAAACCAATGTTTGCCAGTACTTCGTTTTCAGGCATGTTTGCACCCATAAACTCATCAAACATGACTTGAGAACGGTTTAACCCCTTTTTAGTATCATTTGGATCAATACCTTTTTCCCAATCTTTTTGACGTGCTGCATCCATAAGAATACGCATAGCACCTTTTGGGTTACTTCCTAGGTTTTCGACCAATGCAATGTCTTTAGATAATCCATTCACATGTGCTTCAACTAGATCTACAAACTGCATACCGCCGTATTTTTCTTGATACTCAAGCCAAGCATCAGCATTTTTGAAATGTAGTACACGGCTTTCACTATGTTTGCTAGTGACTTTGGAATTACCACCAAAATTATTACGCCCAATCTCTAATTTGTTTGCACCATTACTGGTGATCGAATCGTATGAATATTCTAATAATGCTTTGATTTCTGCATCAGAATATAAAGAACCATCTTCTTTGACATACATTTCACGATCAATCACATTTTCAGCATCACGTACCCATTGGTCTTTACCTACTTGCACCATTTTCTGTGCGCTATGGGTTTGAGGTAATGCCCAATTATCAAGCTTGCCAATGTCTCCACCAGAACGATTAAAACGCTCTCGCATCCCTTCAAAGACTTCGCCCATCTTGTCTGAGATCTGTTTTGCCGATGCATTACCTGAGCTTTCACCAAATCGCTCTTTAATAATTTCATGCACTAATTTTTTATCAGTCCATACGCCAATACCGCCTTTAATATTGGTATAAAAGTCCATCAGCTCACCACGATAAATCCCTGCAATGGCACGTGCCTGTGAGCTAAAAGACTTAATGCCTGACATGTCACCATGAGGTGCAATCATACGATCGACAACTTGGGAAGCTGGTAAGGTTGGGTGATCTAACTGATTTAAGTTTCGTGCCTGAATAATAATGTCATTTGCAGCAATCCTATTTTTACGTCTAACCTCGCCTAAAATATCATCCGCAATACGCTGACCAGCCGCAGAAATACGATCGTTTAGGCTCATGTTTTGCCATTTTTGACGATCTTCACGTGCTAAGTTTTGCATCGTTTTATTAATGCTTTTTTCAACTGCTGCGACTTCTTGAGCGTTTAGTGTTTGTTTGCCTAATGCCTGTGCTACGGCTTGTTTACATTGGTCTTTCATAATAAAAATGCTCAGATAATTTCCACTATCTGAGCATTGACTGGGGTAGGGTTTGTTAGGTGTCTTTTAAATAACCCCTAGAATTTTTTTAATTCTGTCGTTTGCTACTTCATTTGGCATACTTTCAACAACCCAAAAAGTGTGTTCACCAACTAAAACTTTTCTATAAGTTTCTGATTCCCCAGTTTTTATATCACCAGCTTTGAAAGTGCTACCTTCATATTTATCAGGGTCAAAAGGAAAATCTTGACCATTTTGAAAACCGCCTATAAATTTATTCATATAACCACTCTAAAAATAAGTAAAAAATAGTTATAGTCACATTTACCCAAACTGTAAAGCGCAAGACAGCGCTGTCTGTGCTGCTAAAACATCTTGCTCTGCTGCCTTTGCTTCAGCGTCTAATTCATCCAAACGCTCACGTAAAGTCATTGTGATTTCTTCCACTTCACCATCGGGCTTGGTACGAGAAACTGTGATTTCTTGGTTGGGATTATTGGCAATAATTTCTAAAGCTGCTTTTTCTTCGGGTGATTCACCAAACAAACTGCCTTGGCGTGGATCCCCCATTGCTTCAACTTCATTAATTTTGGATTGAATGTTGTCACCAATGGCTTTGGCACTTCGCTTATTGCTGTCAAAAACATTGAGGAAGTCACGTGCACCTGCAGATAAACCGTCATCAATAAGCTGACCTTGATCAAGATAGTCACGGATATTTGAACCACTGGCTTTAATATCACTATATTTTTGCGTGGCTTGCGCTAGATCGGATGCAATTGTATTTTGATGTCTACCGCCTTGCTTCACTAAATCTGCAAGCTGTGCGAGTTGTGGTGCAGCACGAAGCAAAGAATTTAAAATATTTTTCCCATCTTCATCAAGATTTTCAGCAAGTCGTGTCACAAGGTTTGAATCACCGTAAGTGCGTTGCACCAGGGCAGATTCAATACGCCGTTTTCCTTCTTGTGATAAACGTCCTTCAGGTGTGATTGCTGTTGCACGTTCTGACTGTGGAAGTTGATCCACAAAGCCTCGAACAAAGTCCATTGAACTCTCGAGATTGATCGAACCGTCATTATTGATCTTCAAAAGTGATGAATCAGGTAAACGATCAGCATCCGTTTTTGCTCGTTCTGTTGCGCTGAATTGAGCTACATCGCTTTCATTTGCAAGCTTTGCGAAGTCTGCACGATTGGTATCAGTCAAGCGTGTACGTACTAAAACTGGATTTTCAATGCCTGAAATATCTAAACCTCGAGCAGCAGCAAAATCACTTACAAATTTTGTATATGCTTCGGCTTTACCTGTTTCGTATGCGCGATTAATTGCCAATGTTCGACCGTTACCCGATTCAACTACATTATCAAAACCAATAATTGGTGCGCCGTCTGACAACTTATAGGACTCACCTAATAATTCAGGTTTTAAGTCGTTGGCCATACTTTCAATTTGCTGACGTGATGCTTCACGTGTCCGATCACGTGGCTGTAGTTCGGCTGGATAACGTGGATTTACACCATAAGCCGTATCATTTGATGCGATTAGTTCGCCTAGTGATTTCACATCATAGGAAACATCGTAACTTGTACCGTCCATTGCATGAACAGTCTGAATATTTGAACCATCACCACCGTATTTTTTAGCAATATCATTCCATCTTTTTTGATATTTTGCTTTCACTTGCCCGACGGTCATACCATTAAAGCCATGTGACTTGGTTATACTTGTCCCTTGTTCTGCTGCAGTAATCATTCGACCTGTTTTTTTATTCTTATATGATTTACTCCAACGTGTGGCCACATTAACAAACAACTCATCATCACCAGCTTTTAAGAATACAGGACCACCACCTTCACCAAAGAAATGCATGAAGTACACTTCAAGCCCTGACGGATCACGGTTAAATTTATTTTTAAATATTTTGGCATTGTGTTGGTAGTAGTTTAAGCCAGCACGGATCTGATCATTACCGTTCCATCGATCACCACCACCCATAGAATCGAATGTTCTATCAAGTGTTTGATACAAACCCTTAGCACTAGAAAGCAACTTTCCATTTCTATCCTTGGGTTGGATTTTAGGATCAAACGTGCCGCCTGTTTCAATGTGAGAAATAACCACCGCATTGATGGGGTCAATACCACGCTTTTCTGCTTCAGTTGCGATTGTTTTTGCCCAAGGCTTGTTAGTATAGCTTGCAACTCTTGAAGCAGTTAAAACGGTTGTTTTGGGTGCGCCTTGCACGTTATGAGGTACATTGACAGGTTGGCCACTTTCAATTTGCGATCGTGCAGTATCTAAATTGACTAAATTATTATTGTGTTGGATTGGATCTGTCGTGCGTACTGGTGTTGAGATATTATCTAAATCAAGCTCGTTAGCAACCAAAGTATGTTCTGCTAGATCTTGTCGTGCTACCGCCGTATCAGCATCTAATGAGCGAATCTCAGCATCTACATTTTCATTTAGACCTTTTTGTTGATAATGTTTTAAACCACGTGCACCACTAAAAAATAAACCATTCAGAATAAGATTGGTTGCAACGCCTTCTTTTGTGATTTCATAATATTTAGCTTGTTGGTTATAACCTGCTGATTCTAAAATATTACCACTAACCCACTGCCCTGCGGTCATGATCCCAGTTGCACCGCCAATGGATAGCCCAGCATCAGCAAGTAAGCCGCCAGCACCTTTAAAACCATAGGTAATGGGTAAAGCAGTCGCACCCCCGGCAATAACACCGTCAGTCAAAGCAACTTTTAATGCAGTCCCCTCATCAACCCCTTTAGTTGT
This sequence comes from Acinetobacter sp. R933-2, assembly GCF_030325485.1. Taxonomy (NCBI): domain Bacteria; kingdom Pseudomonadati; phylum Pseudomonadota; class Gammaproteobacteria; order Moraxellales; family Moraxellaceae; genus Acinetobacter; species Acinetobacter sp. R933-2. Next base: position 267,230 of record NZ_JACAIJ010000004.1, on the reverse strand, counting down.
AAGGTTGTCATATACGAAATTTGTTTCAGATGCACCTGTAGCTGCTACAGCCCCACCAATACCACCTGCAGCACTACCAAGAACAGCACGTGTTAAGTAATCACTAACTGAAAAACCAATATTCCCAATAGTTCCTGTGTTTTCTGCATCTTGAAGCTGTTCAATTTCAGATACCAATTCTTGTTTTCTAACTTTGTTTTTAGCTTCGTGTACCTCACTAAATGATGGATCTGCAACGTTGATACCGCCATCAATGCCGTTTTTTTCAATATCATCATAAGCATATTGCACATGATCTTTAATACGCTCAAAAGGTTTTGCAGCCGTATCAATAACTTTGATTGTCCCTGCAACCATGCCTTTAGGAACTGCCAATGCAGCCCCATCCCAAAGACCAGGTGTTTTTTGCTGCGTAGGTTTATGAGCGATACCAGTAGCATTTAATGTATCTACTTGTTGCTGATCTTCACCCGAAAATTCTGATAGCCAATTACTCATTTGGTTTTACCTTTCATGTTAATTCGCCAGACGACACCATTCACAATCAATGGATTGCCACGCGCATTGACTAAATCATATTGAATTTCACCCTTAGCAGATCGTTGATCTGAGCGTCTTAAACGTAACGATTCAAGATCATTCACACTAATATTAGTTTTAGATGAAATATATTTAAGACCAGATGTGACATTGGTTTCAAAAGCATCATTTGCCATGCCGTATGGTTTTGATACCTTCCATTTTTCATTGCCATATTTCATGTCTTGCTCATATACACCACCAGTTGCTAAATCTAATGCCGTACTCAAAGCATCTTTACTTATGTCATCTTTGTCTTTGTGCTGATAATTATCGCGTTCAACCAAATGTGCATATATAGATTTAAAGCCAGCAAAGGTCATATTTGCAGTTTGGCCACTAGCAGTATTTCCCACGTATTTTGAAAATTCTTGTTTTAATAATTCATCTTTAGGCATGATCATTTGCTTATTTTTAAGCGCCTGTGTACCACTGATAATTGCTGTTGCTACATCCTCTCCTTCAGTGGATTTATAACCATATAAACGAGCAATACCAGCCAAAATATAAGACTGATCGCCACCACCCAATTGCCCTAAAGTAGCTCCCCAAATTCTATGACCATCGGGTAGATTTTTAGACTGACCAATCAAACTGCCAATAAAATTAAGCTTTCCATTCACACCAAGACTCTCAAAAGCTTGCTTAGCTTCTGGCAGATCCTCACTAGAAATAGGTTGGAGTTTAATGTTGGCATCTTTTAAAGCAATCTGATTCACGCCGTTCTCAACCACTTTTTTAGCAAATGATCCTGAATCTGTTTTTAATTCCGCTGCAGTCAAATCGTGTGGTTGTAAACCTGCTTCACGTACTGCTTGGTTTGGATTTTCTTTGATTGTATTGAGCTTATCTTTATAAATTTCCTCATAAACACCCAATACTTTTTCTTCAGTTTGAGCTTCTGCAGAAGAACTATTTTTCATTTTGGCTTTTTGCTGATTGATCATAGCTGATTGATCACTTGTTTTTAAGCGACTGAATTTTTGAAAATTTTCAGACTGTGCTTTATAAAATTGATATTCACCTTCGTATTCAGTACCTACAACAGATGTACCTACATTTGATGCATATTCAGAATCTATTGCACGACCAGTCAAAACATTGGCTTTAAACTCATTAAAAACTTTACCTGCCATTGTGACACGCTTGTTTTCTTCAACTTGTTTTTTCTGATTCAGTGCATCGATACGGCTTAAAACTTGTTTTTGTTTATCCTGGATTGTTGGTCCATCAACATAACCATATTGCCCACCCTTTAAATCAGTAAGCAATCCGTTTAAATCTTCAACACTTTCATTTTCTAAAGCTGTATTAATACGCCCATCAATCGACATAAGATTGCGTGTTGTGTTGTATTTTTGACGATAGGCAGACTTATCAGCTTCAGGTAAATTCGAATTTGTTAAATAAGTTTCAAGATATTCACGCCCTTGCTGCTCATCATAACGAGTAGCAATATCAAAAGCACGGTCAACTAACTGTGATGACTTTTGTAGATCCGCACGTAACTGCAGTGGTAAAAAATCATTTTCTTGACGCTGAATATTATTGTTCCAATATGCATCTAGCTCATGTTTCGAATGCATTGGAAGTGTGGGCGCAAACTCATCATATTTCGTTTTTGACCAAGTTTGAAGCTGTGTCTTACCTTCTTCAGCACTGATTACACCTTTAGAAACTTGATCTTTAATCGATACAATCTGATCACTCATTTCGGTTGTGAGTACATCATCAAGTTTTATCTTGGCTTCATCAGTTGCTAACTTATCGTGATACAGCGCAATTTGCTTCTGTTGCGCTTCTTGCTCACGTTGTTTCTGATCAAACTGCTGTGCAACCTGCGATACATTTTGCAGTGAATTAGCGATCATTTGACCGCTTTGAGACTGTGGTAATTGAGTCCGTTCAGCCTGTGGCATAGACTGACCGAAATTACCCATCGGGATTCTAGCCATTATTTCCACCCACCTTTAGCACTGGCACCTGCTGAAACCGTATTTAAAACACCTGTGGCTGCTGCAGTATTCGCATCACTACGATAAACACTTGCTGCTGCTTTTAGTTTCTGTGATGAATTAAACCCTGTCAGTCGCGCCATTTCTTCGTCATATGTTCCGTCACGCTCAATTTGATCATTGATCACAACAGAAGTGCCTTCGTTCACATCAAGCCCATTTTCCGCTGCTGCTGCACGTGCTGCTGATTGAGCTTTCTCTTTTTGTTTGCGAATACGTTCAGCTTCGACACGACCTTGTTTTACTTGCGCCTCTGCATCTGCTTCCGCTTGTTCTGCTGCTGTTTTATTTGATGAATATGCGGAATACCCACTAATTGCAGCACCTGCTACTGCTGCAACTGCTGCTACGGCTGCCCATGACATTATTCGATCTCCTTACATTTACTGGGTAAAGATGCAAGGAATTGATCGATTTCATGATCTGGAACAATTACTTGTTTTTCGATTTCTTCCAAGTCAGTGCTATTTGTTGGATGTACAGTGATCCATGAGCTATCTTCGTGAAAATAGCCGATTCGTTTTGTGCCAGGCATGGATTTTAAAACCACTGGCGCTTTCATAAGCTCAATACCATTTTCAGTCGCAACGGTTAATGAGCCTGTGAGTAAAATATTCATGTGTTCAGTACGATGCATCTTACTTACAACGAGCGTTCCAGCCTTAGCATCCATCTGACGCAGATAAACACCTGGTGCAAAATGATTTTGAATAGGTACATCAATTAATTCAGCACTGTCTTGAATCTGTTGTTGAACATCACGAACCACATCAATGTAAGCCTTGTTTTGAATGTCGCCTAAGATGTGCGCCAAAAGCTCGGTGTTATCAGGTGAAATGATTTCTGACATGTTTATAGCTCCATATCCAAAACTGTGCCGTATTGCTTAAATCCAAAGTGTTCATACAAACGAATACAGCCTTTTGACTCCACATCTGTTGTGGTACCACACTGAATTCGATTTGCCCCCATACCAGCCGCCCACCCAATAAAAGTTTGAATAAGATAGTAAGCAGCACGTGTTTTGCGAAATTCAGGAAGTACATACATCACATGATCAATGGCAATTTTTTGATTGTTAAACCAGTCTTTACCGATGCTACCTGCAAAGCCTGCAATCACTTCCTGGCGATGCTCAATGACAAAAATAACGCCTTGGCCATTAATCAAATCTTCAAAGTGTTTCTGTGCTTCTTGTGCAATAAATTCACGATTTTTATAGTTTGGTGACTCTTGGACAAAGGATGCTCCAAACTTTAATAAAACTGGTATATCATTCAGTGTTGCTACACGTATTTTCATGACTAACGCTCATTGATTGAAATATCGATAGCTATAGCTTGCAGATGAAATGGCAACGGTTTGTCGTGTGTTATCGTGAGTTTTACGTCATAGAGATCTGACCAGTCTCCTCCCTCATACAAATGCCGACCAGTGAAAGGTTTTTGCGAGTTCATAGGGGATTCAGGGAATTTATAAAGTTCTAAAATATTGTCGTTTAGTATTGGTGCTTGTGTCTTATAAAAGAAAAGCCAAACGCACTGTATTTTTGCTTTATTCGATAAAGATGATTGTGGTACTTGAGTCAGTTCAGGTGGAAATAAATCAACTTCGGAAGTAAACCCTTGCCCGACATAATATGTTTTTTGAGTTTTATCAATGATGTGATTTAACGTGTACTTGTCACCGTTTTTCTTATAATCAATATAGAACTGAAAAGTATTTGAAGATTGATAAATAGCTAAATTTTCAAGAAAGTTATATTGTAGATTATCAAAAGTATCACCCGTCATTGTTATTGTACGTTGGCAGTCAGTATATGCATTAAAAGACAACTCTTCTAACACTACCTTACCTTTACGATTGATCAACATATAACAATAATCTGAGCCTAACTCTGTCGGGATTGAACACATTGATAGTGCTGTACCACCAAAATCATGTTGTGCCCAAGCAATTACTTCTTGCTCTCGATTGAATGTAATACTGGCAACTTTGCCGTCACCCAAAACCAACCATACAAGCGATTCAGGTTCTTGCTGATACGTTGCTTCACTTATCCCTTTATGCGTTTCACCAATATGCCCAGCGACTGCACTCACCTCAGGTGATACCAGTCCGTCAACTTCATATCGATATGACAATGCACGTAAACGTTCACCGCCACGCTGTACAAATAAAATCTCATTACCCACTCGACAAGGGCGTGTTAAAGGATATGCGCCATAAGCTGTATTTTCATCAATTTGCACAGTTGTTGGTGATAATACTCCCTCAGATCCAATGAGAAATTCTGCACCACTTGTCAGAGCTACCAATCCCTTTTGTGGCACTAGGAATGTGATTGAATCAGACTGGTCGGAAGATGAAACGACACTAAATGCATCAGCATCGTCAGTTGTTTCTAAGAAGTTGGTTGTGTTACCAATACGGCTGAACCAAATTTTATTGGGGAACTTTCGAGTATTTGCAAAAACTAGACGCTGCTTAAAGTAAGTACAGCACTTTGGATAACCTAAAGTTGCGTTAAATGCTGCGGTTTTAAGCACCCATGATTTTGCAATTGCTTGAACGACTGCAGTTAATTCAACAACAACCTCACCCATAACGTTTCCAGAGTTAACAACTTCAGTGATACGTACATGACCGCCATTAATTTCAATAATTGCACCTAGATGTGCATTGGTGAATACATTCGCTTCTGATCCTGTCACCTCATCCCAATTCACATTGCTCGCTGTTGGTGCTGAGTTGGTATTATCAGTGACTGCACGCCATGTTTTGTTTGCATAAATCACACGGTCATTCTGAAAATAAGTCACAGTATTCGACCAAGTTGGATATTCAGCAGCAATCAAAGAAATCGTCATCCCTAATTCTTTATCACTTGGTGTTAGTGCAACGTTTGGTGTAGTAGTAACCTCATCAATTGGGGGAATATCAAACGACATCGCCCGAAATTCCCAATTCGTAAAGTCCTCTGAACATTCAAGCAAATGGACTGGGTACGATTGATGTGTAAAGTACATGACATAACGTGTATGCACATAATGCAGCTCTAAAGTTGCAGCAGCTAAATAAGGTGTAGTGAGTGTTTTAATGATCGTGTTAGTTTTAGGGTTGTACACCAACAATTGTTTTTCTTTCAGAATGATTAAGTAAGCATCTTTTGATGTGCTGACAAAAGGTAACAGTCGTTTAGCACCATCCATAATTGAGCGAAGATATGTACCTGGTCTTTTCTTTACTCCACCTTCAATCAATGGAATAACATTCAAAAGTGTACGTGCACCATTAGAATACTGCGCCACGTCGGTTCGAGTGCTTAAAATTGGTGACAACTCACCAGAGCTAAAATTATTTTTAATTAGGCTGTATTTAGGCATTAGTAGCGCACTCCAATTAATGAAGTGCTGTCGTAATCATCACTAAAGCTTTGACTTGGTCGTTCTTGACCATTGATTGCACGTGCTTGTTTTAATGTCACTTGAAGCCTTTGCCAAGCACTATCAGCTTCTGAATTGCTACCTGTTGTTGCTTTGGCTAATTTTGAAGCCATGTAATAAACCATGCTTTCAGTGAGCAATGAATCCCATGTTTGCTCATTATCATTATCAAAAACATAGACCAAATTAATGATATTTGTGTTCGCCAAGATGTGTCGATTTTCAATTTCAAACTCTTTTGTACCTGCATCAATCAAGCGAATAAAATCTTTAGGTAGGACAAATGCATTTGAATAACCAAAGCTTGGATAAGTTGAAGTTGGTGCGAGTTGAATCCGTTTTTTAGCACACGACCATGGATGCATTCGTAGCAATGTCTTGCGCGTTTGATCATAAAGAGTTGCACAACGTCTGGCACTGTGACTTGCTTCATCAAATGAAATGATCGACTGTGATCCAATCAAGTTCAGCGCTTCATTACAGATAGATACTTTTGTAGACATAATAAAAATCCCAATCATTTTGAACATCATGACTGGGATTTAATGTGGTTCGGTTGGGTGTTAAAGCTTGTTCTGAGAAGCAAACAAACGATAACCTTCTAATTCCCACAGCTTAGATTTCGCTTTTTTATATGCGTCATCACGTGCCATATGGAAGCCGATTTCTTCATCAAAATTTGCTTTATTTACACACGCACTAAAACCAGTAGCTAAAAAGAAACTACCATCAAGAAATGCATGTACAAATGTTGAAGTTGTACCACCTGGCTGCATAACAGGAACAAATGTTACACGTTCCATTAATGCATTAATTTGATCAGCAGTTACACGCGGTGCTACTGCTTTTGCTGCTAACTCTTGTTCTGTAATACCTTTAATCATTTTACTTTCCTATCTTAAATAATAAAAAAGCCCTGCACCTCGCCCGAAGATGCAGAGCAAAAACTTAGACTACAAAATCAATTGCAACGACTTTTTGCTCATTGGCACGACCAGCACCATAAGAAGTGATGCCACCAATTTGCTTAACGTTTTTCTTATCACCACGAACAGTGATATCGAAGTCATTAATTGATACGCGACCAAAATGAACACCACCTTTCGCATATGCAAATGTACGCTTTGTTGTTACAGGTGTTGCACCATCCGCTAACTCTTCATATGGCAACCAAATGAAGCCACCCCACTTTTTAGCAACATCACCATCCTGAATGGCTTGAATCGTATCCTTATCCCATTTGGTTAATGTCTCATCTACAAGGATCTGCTCAAGCATATTGCTGTCATACACCATGTAAAGCTCATGATCTTTATCAACATGATTTTTTCGGAATAATGCACGTGCACGTGCTAGCTTTGCTTTATTAAATGGTAATGCGCTTGCACCGATGATTTGTGTCGCAGGTAATGGAGTTGGTGTATATGTTTCACCATCTACAATTTTTCGATTAATTGATGCGCCTAAAGCAGCGTAAATTGTACGATCACGTTGTCTGTGTTCCGCTTGCAAGCAAAGTCGCATATAACTATCGTCAGGGCGTGCTGATAACTTTGGGGCATCTTTGGGTTCAATTGGTACAAATAAATCATAGTCTTCCATTAGAGCTAGACGTGTACCAGATTCAGGAATAGACCAATCAGTATCTTGGAAACGACCTGTTGATTTTTTCATTTCAACAGTACCCATATCGTTAATCGTAAAAGATGCACCTTGAATTACACCGCGATCCTTTACCGTTCCTTGTAAGACACTCTCTGTTTGAGCACAAAGAATATCAAACGTATCATGAAACTGACGCTTAAAAGCTGATGTAAGCATCCCTTTATTTGTTGCGAAATCTTGAGACATAATTTTTTACCTCTTTAATCTTTATATGATTTTGCGTAATGAGCTTCGATTTGTGCTGCAACCCGTTTATGCTCAGGATGAGACGAATCTAAATAAGCTTCCGATGACATCAATTCTGATAGGTTGGTAGCTGTGTTTGCTTGTGTGTTTTGAGGGGGTAGATCTTCCCCAAGTTGCTGACCGAAATACGCCATAGCTTTGAGTACGGCTGGATTATTTCCAAAGGCTGCGCTGTTGACTTCTTCTGACGTTAAGATGCCGTTTTGAATTGCATTGTTTGCAGCAGCTTGTGCAAAACCAAAATTGGCTTGTGTCTCATTACCCCATACATCAGTCATTGCCTGTACGCATGCTTCATTGTCTAAATGTGCATTGGCTTCCATCAGCCCTGGAATAATGTCGTTATATTCCTTTAGCAAGAAATTCAGGCTTTCATTACTTAAACCTGCTTCACGTGCGCGTTCTAAAAATGCCTGATTTTCTTCAATTGCTTTAAATTCTTCAAAGTCAAAGCCTTCGACTTCCACGTTATAACCGTCAATCGACTCAGGTGCGGTTGATGTTGTATTTGTTTCTGTTTGGCTTTGATCATTGTTGCCCTGATCTTGATCTGATTGCCCACCTAACAAACTTGTTTGAGTAGTTTCATCTGTTGAAGTGTTTTGTGTATCTGTGTTTTGATTTTCATCAGTCATCTGATTGTTCCTTAAAGTTTGGATCATTGGCTTGATTAATTTTTGCCAAAATATGGTTTACAACGGACGATTGCCCAGCTCTATAACAAGACTCTCGTTCTGCATCTTGACCACCACGTACATAAGTCGATCGACAAAATACGTTGGTTAGATCTTCTAAAATTCGTTGTCCGTTAATGTCAAAATCAAAGACATTTCGATATGTTTCCGCGGTAGGCTTTCGATAAAACTTGCGCTTAATTTGATGACCTGTTTCCACTTCTGAAACAGAAGTGGTGTCATTTGATGTACCTACATTCTGTGCATCTTCTTTGATTCGATGATTCACTAAGCGTTCCTCTTCTAACCCTCGATGAGCCTCTAACCAACCAAGACCACAGATCACAGTTGCTATTGCAAAGATAAGTACCAAGACAATTAAGAAATAAATCATTGCATCACCTCAGTACCCATTTGCTGTGCCATTTGCCCTTCAATACCCTTTGCCATTGCTTGACCTGCTATTTGCTGCATGGCTTGTTGCTGTTTCATTTCAGCTTGTTTTTCCTGAGCTTCTTGACGTGCTTTGCGTAGATCTTGAATTTCTTCGGCACTTCTTAAAATAGCTGCTGGTACACCTCGCCCTGTTGCCATGACTTGAGCTGCTGCATCAAAGTTAACGTTGTCTAAAATTGTGTTATCGATTTGTGCAGCATTGGCAATACTTGCAATGTATTGTTCAGTTGCCACAACTTCTTCCATTTGTTGTGAACGTGCCATTGGTGACATGAACTTGAATGAAAGATTGCGTCCTTGAAGCTCTTGTGGTGGATTGCCTAAAACGCCTGAACGCAACGCTAAACCAAAGCAACGGTCTAAAAGTGGAATCAGGTACTCAGATTGGAAACGTCCATACAAAGGACCTAGCATCTGACGAATAATTGCAACACGTGTATTAATCTCAGTCGCTGTCATTTGCTGTGTTCCGATCGGTGGCAACTGATCAGCCATAAGCTTTTTACGAATACCACCTTGCAAGCGATCTAAAAGCAGCTCAGATACTTGGAAATTAGATCCATCATCCAAACGCTTCATTGAATCAACACTGTTTGCCACAATGATTTTCTTGGGACCAATACGGACTGTATGCGGATTGAGTACGCCGTCATCTTCTGCGATCCACATACCAGCAATTGCAAGATCTGCAGATTCAAGCGTTTTGCGCATGAGATGATTTACAGACTTTGCATCAGGTAAAGCGACTGTCATTTGCCCCTTACCATAGACTGAATTAGGGATTCGGCGCATACGTGGACAAGCACATGGGAATTCGTGGAACCCTGATTCTTTCATCATGTGTTTATTATTGAGATCAATGTGATATGAAGCGAAAGGCATATCTTTACTAAGCTGCCCTGCGCCTTTAACTTTTCTTGGTTTAATCACATGCAGAACTCTAAAACGCTCTTCAGGATTACGTTTAGCAGCTTCTAAGATTGAGTGATGACAATTCTTTTCGCCGTATTCGTTGATAATTGCCTCACAAGTCATCATGTGTTCACGATAAATTGTATCTACCATTCCATCGGCACGGCTTGAACCTAGAAAACAATCACCAATAGCCCAAGACTCAAAGACATAACCACCGCCAGCTTCACGATCAATATCAACAAAAAGAACACCCCAACCTGCCACGGTCACATCAGTTACGGTTTCAGGTGCTTCACTATCAAAGTTTGCAGCGTGAATATTGCGCCACATAAATTGACAGACCGCTTCAAGCCAACGTTCACCCTCTGTCACTTCTGTAATGTCGTCCACACCATCAGGCACAGCTTTAAACCAAAGCGCATTTGACGGAGTGACACCCGACATAATTGAAGCAACAAGCAACTGAACAGACTCAGAAGCAGTGGAATCGTATATATCAGCGCGTTCAGTTTCACGTGTTGAGTTGACCTCTCCACCATCAAAACTTTGCTGACGCTCAGGTGCACCAAACTTATAGCATTCACGCCAATGAGCTTCGTGCATTGATCGTTGCAGTTTCATTTGTCCGTGCCGTTGGCACATCTGAACAGTCAAATTCATTTAGCCACCGCCTAAGGTTGTTTTCTGTTTTGGTTGAGCTGTATCAGAACTTGCAAGCACTGATTGACTAAGTGACTTATTACGCTGTGCAGTCTTAGCATTGGTTTTGATTGCAGCTTCTTCTGCTGCTTTCTTTGCGTCTGCCTCAGGATCTTGTTTAACGACTTTTCCGCCACACATAATCAAACGTCCTGTAATTCCATGCCATGTTTACCCTGTACCCACTTTTGCTTTTTAGGTACAAGGGATTCGATACCCCCTGCTTTGATCAAGGAGTCAATTTTCTTTTCGATACGAGCCTGATTATTGAGGATCTGTTTAAGAAGGTAACTTGATGCTGTTACTTCGGTTTCAGAAGTAGTGGTTTCTGGTTTGGCTTGCTCTGCTTCTGTTTCGGAAGTAGTAGCATTTAATGTAGCTGCATCCAATGTAGGTACATTTGATGTATCTACTTCGGTTTCTGTAGTGGTGGTTTCGCCCGGTGTTTTAAGAGTACGTGCCATAAAAAAAGCCCCATCGTTGTGATAGGGCTAGTTTGCAGAGTGAGTAGTTAGCTTTGGTTGGGTGATTATTTGATGAGTTTTAATTCTTCAATTGTTTTTAATTCAAAGCCATCTTCTACTGGATCACCATCTTCAACATAAGAAATACATAGTGTTTTATCGATTACGCACAAATGACTAACTGTTTCATGCCAACAATCATCATTTAAAACAAATTCAGGTTCAGTTTTCCATTCATTACTGCCGAACTCAATATAATCACTTCCTGCCGACTCCCAATCCCAACCATGCTTAAAGCATGCAAGTTGAGCCTGATCAAATGCTTCTTTAGTCGGTGTGCTTATGCAAATTTTCATGAATTACTCTCTTGTTAAATCGTTTTAAACTTATCATAAAAACTTTTAGGTTTAGATCCAACATACTGACACCACCCCCAACCCTCACGCCACCAGTACCATTCGTTGCTACTGGTTTGCATCCAATATGTGCCGTCATGTTCGATGTGAGTGGTGTCAGGTGGCATCATCACCTCGCAGGCGTTTTATGTCATCTTTCAAGCAACGAATCATTGCCATTTGCAGAAATTCAAAATTTTCACGTCGATCTTGCTCAACGTATTTCAAATCACCTTCTAGCATTTTCAATACTGTTTCAATCCGCTTATCTCTCTCTTTCAACTCTCTATACAGACAACACTGACCTCTCGCCAAGTCATCGTTATATTGTTGAAGCAGGTCAATCTCAGCCTGTCTTGATTGCTGACCTACCTCAAAAGCATCCCTTGCGATTGTTTCAGCATAAGCTTCATTGTTGTTGTGATAATCAGTGAACCACTGCTCAAATTTAGTCATTTTGGTTTCATTCCTCTTTGAGCTTTTTAAACCCAACTCCAATCTTTTGCTTTCTGCTTGAAGCATTCCTATTGCCAATTCAATTGGGAAATCAATCCCACCAACATCTTCAATCAAGTTGTTTATAGTTGTCATTTCCTAATTTCCTTCTCTCTCCACTTCCTGATTGCATACACAATTTCTTTCTTAGTTGCTTTACGGATCTGTGCTGACGGCGCGTTTGGTGGCATTGATGATCCAAACTTACTAACAAGTACAATATCGTGATTCTTGTGAACTCTAAGAAGTACTGGCTGACCAACCGTATACACAACAAGATCACCATGTTTATATTCATTATGATTAATTTTTGGCATAGCTAAAGCATCGTCCAGCTGCTCAATCACACCATCCAATATGTTTAATAGATCCAATTGACCAACCTTGTATTTATATGTGAGCCACTCATCTTCACGTGGATATCGATCAATGCCTGTTTGCTCTTGCCATAGCATGATGAGCTGCTCACCATTTTCATAAAATGGCTTTGTACCTGTTGACCAAGCTGACACAGTTGAAGCGCTTGAAACATCTAGTACATGCGCTATCTTTTCGTGTGACCAACCCAAGTTACGAAGATCCAGGATAATTCGGTTGAAGTCAGGACATCTGTAGCCACGTTTTTTGACAATGAAAGCCTTAGCTTGTTTACGTGCAGCAACAAAACGTGCGCGCGCGCGAGGAGAGTTCGAATATTCATACACAGACGCTTGTGTTGTACCTTTCTCTCCACCTAAAATTTCAAAAAAGCCATTACCTCTAGTTGTAACTACAGACATCCTCACCCCCTATAATTCCCAGACTTTTAAGCGAATAAGACCGCCTTTTACGACCGCACCACGTTTAACAATCAGCTCATCAAACTGCTCATCAAACTGCTCATCATCATCACAAAATCCACACTTCACTAAGCTGTCGATCGTTGCTTTAAGTGGGTTATCTATGTCTCTACGTTTACGATCAGGAAAGTGAAAAACAATTTCTAGCTTCAAACGTGATGACAACCTTAAAGCTGGTACAAGAGCCATCATCACAGCGTGAAATTGCCTTGCTCTATCCGTTAATTTCATTCCTTTGCCATTTCTCTCCCAATAGTGATTTACAGACGGTGGTGTTGCTGCCACTTCACAGAACAAAACTTGATTTTTGTCATATTCCGTATTTGGCTCTAATTTCGCTTGTACGATATCTTTCCTAGCTTGCTGTACCTTTGCATCGTTTTCGCTTTTAAGTCGAAATTTCGAGAGATTAGACCTATTTCTGTGCGCTTTTAAATGCGCTTCTAGCATTTGTTCGCTCCAACGCATTGTCATGATACTTTCCCTGCACGTTTGTAAATCAACTCAACTTGTGCTGCTAGATTCGCTGGCATTGGTGATACTGTTCTAGATCTTTCCTTTTGTTTTTCCTCAAATTCCTTTTGTTTTTCCTCACTATTTGTACGATCAGGTCTAACCCACATGAGTTGCGTACGATTCTGTTTTTTCGCTTCACGTAAATTAAATTCATACGTTTCGATAAACGGCTTGTATGCTGCCTTCTGCCCTTGTGTTGTAAGGATTTCAGACACTTCGAACAATGTTTTTCTTGTCAAATTTGTGATTGGTTTGGTGTTGTCCTTTTTCCAATTCAGTGCCATTGCCCAAGCCATTTCCGCTGTCCACCAAGAATCATCCTGCAAACACAAACGTCTGAACTCAGAAAGCGTTGGACACCATTTTTCACTACGCATGTTTTTGATGCCGTTGGCAAGCTGTGCTGGAGTAAGTCCATCCAAAACCACACGAAACGTTTCAATCAAAATTTCGATATCGGTTGCACCATGGACACGTTCAAAATCTGCCCCAAATACTGCCTCGATGACCCCAAGGATCTGCTGAGCAACTTCGATCGGGAAAGTGACGGTTTGTTCAAGTGCTTGCTGGTACTGCTGAACTTCAAACATCGTAGATCTCCCCTTGCTGTGGTTTTAAATATTTTCCAAATCGGCTGACACGTTTTTGTTTTTCAGCCTTAGGCGTTTGAGATTGAGATTTTTGTTGTTTACGTGCTTCGGCTGCTGCGAGTTCTGAATCACTTGGTAGGTTTTTCATGAACGTGTCTAGCCAGATCGTCATCCATTTTTGCGGTGTGTGATTTGATTTGTCCAAAGACCATTGCGCCATTTTTTTGAGATTTTCAAAAATGCGGTTTGGTGAGTGATCAGGAAAACTAACTCGTGCTTGATCCTGAAAATCGATTTGAGCTGAATATTTTTTGCAGAGCTCAGGAAATGAAATTTGTGTTCGGTCATCGGTGTGGTACTGAACAAAATTTAACTGACGATTTTGAGCCTGAAATTTCGCCTGCGCTTCCTCTTCATCTTTTTTAATATTTTCTTTTAAATCTATTTCTTTTAACGGGTGACATGCCATGTCACTGGTGGTGGGTACATCACATGCTACTGGTGTAGTGACATGTGATGCTACTGGTTCATTAAAAGCAGTAACATGTGATGCTACTGCTTTTGGTTTAATTTTAACTGCTTTATCACTTAAAGTGGGTACATGTGATGCTACTGCTTTTGGTGATATTCGACTTTCAAAATGTAAAAAATAAGTGTTCTTCTTGCCATCCTCTTTCTCAATTGTGACTAAATTAAACCTTGCCAATTCGGCCATACATTTTCTAATCGTGCGCTTATCTTTGATACCTGTAATCAGTACTACAGTATCTTCACTCATTGATTTATTTTCGATATGAAAGCCAATAATATGACGATTCAAGAAAATTAAGCATTTAACAGCATCACCGCCTAAGGCTGCTAAATACCCCTCATCACAGATGAAGTTAGGCAACGGTGTATAACCGTCGTTCTTATCTTCTGTATCCACAATTACCTCTTCAATTTGCGGATCAGGCGCGCGAAATGGAATTACTTCTGCAATACTCATGCTGCCACCTTCTCATGCTGTGATTTAACTTTGTATGTGCCTTTAACATGACCAGGGCGATAGCGGACGTTGTAACAACCTTTACAAGCTGCTTCATATTTAACGCCGTTTGGGTCTTTGATGGACTTGTTCTTACGTGTCCACCAAAATTCCTCGTCCAGTGGCCAATACTCTTGGCACTCAATGCAAAGTTTTTCTTTGCCCAGTTCTGTTTCGATATACTTTGGCAATTTTTCTTTTGCCAATTCTTTTGTCTGTGATACATTGGTCATCGGTAGTTCCTCATATCAATTCATTGGTATGGCAAATCAAGCTCAACTGGTCGCACAGATGAGCTTTTTTTGTGCCTGTGGTTTTTGGGGTGACATCACGTAAAGGAGCTGTAAGCTCAAACGTATCTCTTGTATCTGTGGTAAGACATGCAAAAGATTGGAGAGAATGGAGGTATTCACGAACCTCTTGGATTTTCTTCTTCATGCACACACGACTTAATTTAGAAATGTCAGATTTCTCAGCTAATGCGATAGCTTCAAATTCTCTTTTTTCTTCATATGTACATTTGAATGTAATGCTATCTGTGAGTTTTTCAGACATAAGGCTTTTACCCCTAACCTAAAACGACAGTTTTTAGAGCTGGACATAAATCCACGGCTTTAAATTTACCTTTTGTCGCTGCTTCTGCACGCATTGCTACGATTGGGGTCATATTCCAACGGTCAGTCACATAACCACATACCGTTGGTTGGCTAACACCAATAGCTTTTCCAGTAGCAACTTGACTGCCAAAGTAGTTGATTAATTCTTGATAAATGACTTTAGACATAATGGATAGCTCAAAATATAGGTATATACCAAATAATATTAGTATTCCTATTTTTATTCAATAGGTAAACTAATTTGTTTACCTATAGGCTATCTAATAAAATGAAAAAAAATTATTGGTGTAATTATGGAACTCAAAGATCGATTAAAATTAGCTCGTAAGAATGCTAAAAAATCACAAAAAGATGTAGCTGAAAGTGTTGGTATTACTCAACCAACGTTGAGTCAACTTGAAAGTGGCTTAATTACGTCATCTACATTTCTGCCAGCTATTGCTAGATACTTAAATGTGGATCTCTACTGGTTGGAAACTGGTAAAGGTGAAATGTTAAGTAAAAATGAAAAAACAGAAGAGTCTGAGTTTTCAAATATAAAAATAAATGGCAGAAAACTTTATAAAATTCCTGTTCTTGATTTTGTTCAAGCTGGTCTGTTTCATGAATCTTGCTATGACGGAATCAATGCTAAAGGTGAAACTTATACAACTTATGAAACACCAAGGCCTAAAGATGTATTTAGTGTTGAAGTTGATGGAATGAGTATGGCACCTGAGTTTATGCCAGGCGATGAATTAGTTATAGATGCAGCTTTAGCGCCTAAACCAGGATCTTATGTAGTTGCGCAGAATGGTGGAAATGAATCTACTTTCAAGAAATATAGAGTTACTGGTTATGATGAGTTTGGGCGAGATGAATTTGAGCTTGTACCTTTAAATCCTGATTTTCCAAAGCTTTCTTCAAGGGATCACGATATACGAATAATAGGTGTTCTTGTTCAGCATTTAAGAAGATACAGATATTAAGTTGAGATAAATAATGAGCAAAGAAGTAATACTTTTTATCCTATGGCAGTTAGGTAGCCTCGCTACACTAATCTATTTAATGTTCTTTGATGATACTAATTATAATTGGTGGAATTGGATAATTATAGTACCTATTAATTTTTTTCTAGCAGAAATATGGCCTATTTATTGGCTCTTAAAGTGGTTGGGGTTCGCATCATGAAATATTTTATTTGCTTAACTGTGATTTTTTTAATAACAGCATGTTCGAAAGTCGAACAAAATGAGAGTATTACCTATAATACACAAGGGTGGAGCTCTCAAAAAACTCCTACTGGGTTTGGTTTGGTTTGTACAGAATGTGAAAATCAGGTAATGATATCGATTGATATAGTTCCAGTTGATAGGTCAGACAAATATACTAAATCCAACTCGGATTTTATTAATTATTTAATGTCTGAAAAAGATACTGTATCTCAAAAAATGGCATCAGATATAATGCCAAGTGCTAAAATAGAAATGCTTAAAAGTGGTAAAGCTAAAATAAGTGATAAAGATGTTTTTAGATATACCTTCATCATTGACGATGGTTTAAAAAGCTCTTTTGATAACAGCTCACTCCTTATACATAACAATAATTTAATAAAAATAACTCTTAATTATCATGATGGATATTTTTCTGAAAAGGATAAAAAAATAGTTGATTCATTTTATAAATCAATCAAATTTAATTAATAAATAACCCTGCGAACCCGATGCAGCTCTTTCAAACAGATCGGGTGGAGAACATAGTGAACAACGATATTAAACAAGCAATAGCTCTTGAGATTACTAAACGTAAAATGGACTACATGGCAAACAAACACCCAAATTCTGATCTAAATGCAGATACTTGGGTCGATGAGTTTCATACAGCTTTAAGTAAAATTATTGAGGCTGAGAAAGATTATGCTAGGAATAAAACTAAGAATCGCTATTCTGAGTTTTGATATCTTTTTCCAATTCTTTAGGGAGTTCTCCTGTCATAATAAACTTTTCTGCCATCATTACGTCTGGAATAATTTGCTCAATGCAAATACCAGTAGAAAGCATTCTACTAACAATATCCTTACGCCATACTAGTAACTGATCTTTATCCATAACAAACTCCATCTAACCCACCCAGCGTGGGTTTTCTTTTGTCTATTAAAACATAAATATTAGTATCCAGATATAAAAATATAAGTATTCCTATTGACTATAAATATAGGTTTGCTAATATTAATCTCGTACCCACAAAAAAACCGCCGAAGTTTGAGACCCGAGGCGGTTACATAAATGCGAGATCATTATGAAACAAAAACATACTAAGAGTCAAACGACTCAGCTCTATCAAGAGCCGACCGCTGCTGAAATGCGTACTTCACGTCTATCTATCATCCTTGCCAATACTAAAGAATTTGCAATTTTTGCAATCATAGCTTTGGTGTTTTGGTTTGCTATCACTGCTGCATTAGTTGCGATGGCTGGGGGTTGATCATGAATTTAATTTTGCAAACCGCAATTCAGGCACCAGTAGAAATCCCTGCTTGGTTTGACGCTGAAAATGGTTGTTTTGAATTTTCGTATCCTGAATTTTCCTTAGAAAAGCCTGTAGAACCTCGTGATCTATCAGCAGTTGAGTGGAAAATTTTACAGGATTGGCTTGCTGACCCTAGTTTTGATCTACCAGAAAGTTTAGAGAAGATTGGTAATCAGTGGGTCGAATATTGGGATGCAGATCGTGATCATAAAGCAGCTAAAAGAGTTGCCTATGCACAAGCACGATATTTTGAATGGCGTAAATTCTACGCTTTGAACATGCTGAAAATTACCAGTAGTGATCAGTTTACGGTGGTTTACTTATGAACGATTGGAAAAAACTACGTGCTCGCTATGGCAGTACAAAACAGTATAAAAAACGTGTAGCAGTATTTCCAAGCCAAGTTGAAGAATTTAGTAATTGGCTTATAGATAATGGTGCTGATGTTTATGCCCATCTTGCACAAGATGAAATCTTACGTTTCAGAATGGATGGTGAGTACGGCATTGTTTGGCGCACTGGAGCTGGCAATTTAATCGCACACAATTGTGCAGAAAAATGGGGAGCTAACCAATGAATGCTTATATCGAACTTTCAACACCTGCTCAACTCATTGAGAAAATGAGTAACGATGAATATCACTCTCGTCCTGAATTTAGCTCAAGTCAGCTTAAAGATTTATTGCGCAGTGCTGCACACTTTCATTCTCATAACATCATTAAAGAACATGAGCGTGAAACTAAGAAACACTTAGATTTTGGCACATTGGCACACACTCTATTTTTAGAACCTGAACAATTTGATGCTGAATTTGTTGTGTTACCTGAGGATGCACCAAAGCCACCTACAGACGTTATGCGTAATGCTAAGAAACCATCTGAGGAATCTATAGCACGTGTGCAATGGTGGGATGCTTTTAACGCTGAAAATGCTCACAAGATCATTATCACGGTTGAACAATTGGCTGGTGCTCAACGTATTGCTGACAATTTAAAGTCATTAAGCATGTATGCAGAAATGCAAAACAATTATGGCATGGCAGAAGCAAGTATCTTCTTTACAGATCCTGTTTTTGACCTGCAACTACGTGTACGT
This sequence comes from Acinetobacter sp. R933-2, assembly GCF_030325485.1. NCBI lineage: Bacteria > Pseudomonadati > Pseudomonadota > Gammaproteobacteria > Moraxellales > Moraxellaceae > Acinetobacter > Acinetobacter sp. R933-2. Next base: position 247,989 of record NZ_JACAIJ010000004.1, on the reverse strand, counting down.
CCTGACTATCACATTGTGCCGTGTTCACGTTTTCCCAATGGTTTAATTTTAGATGTGAAGTCATCTAAAGACGCACGTTTTCATAGTTTCTCAAAAGACTGTGGCAATTATGCCTACGATCTATCTGCTGCTATGTACCGTGAAGGCTTCCAGCAGTACTACAACACTGATGATAAACCACCTTTTATTTATCTAGTTGGTGAAAATACTGCACCATTTTTAGCGAAACAATATAAAGCCTCTCCGACTTTCATCAGTTGTGGTGAGCATCGCTATAACAAAGCTAAAGAATTACTTGCTGAGTCTCTACTTATCAATGAGTGGGACGGCTATTCACTTGATCTAGAAGAAATCAGCTTACCGAATTACATGCTTAAACAGGCTTTAGAAGCTGATTTTCACTAATTTTATTCATTTTTAAGACAGTTTTATTCAAATTTAAGGAATTTTATTCATGAACGCTCAAACACAAATGTCTGCACCAGCTCAACAATCAGTTGGCTTATTAAACCTTGAAGCTTTTGAACTATCACAACGTATTGCGAAAATGTTGTCTAGTTCTACCCTTGTACCTGAACAATATCGCGCAACGATTCAAAAGAAAGCAGGTAAAGATGATTATGGAAATCAGCTATGGCGTGAAGAACCAAACCCAAATGGTTTATCTAACTGCATCATTGCTTTGAATATGGCAAATCGTATGGGTGCAGATCCTTTAATGGTTATGCAAAATCTTTACCTGGTAAATGGTCGCCCTAGCTGGTCATCACAATTTATTATGGCTGGCATCAATAGCAGTGGTCGTTTCTCTGCTTTACGATTTGATATTCAAGATTTAGGTGAAAAAGAAGTTGAATATACGGAGGCTGTTTGGGAGAACCGCAAAAAGAAAAATATTACTAAAACTTTAAAAATTCATGATTTTAGTTGTGTTGCATGGGCAATTGAAAAAGAAACAGGTGAACGTCTTGAATCTTCTAAAATTACCATTGAAATGGCTGTAAAAGAAGGCTGGTACACAAAAGAAGGTAGTAAATGGCAAACGATGTCTGAGCAAATGCTTCGTTATCGTGCTGCTTCATTCTTTGGTCGTGTTTATGCACCTGAGCTATTAATGGGCTTACGCTCTGCTGAGGAAGAACAAGACCGCATTATTGATGTGACACCTGCTCAAGAATCAACAATAATCAATGCATCTGATTTCAAACACATCAAAAACTTAATTTTAAAAGCTAAATCAATGGATGATTTAGAAGAATTGGAAAGCAGTATCTATGCTCTTTCTGATGAAGCCGAACGTAATGAGTTAATTAGGTTCTGGACTGCTCAATCGAATAAATTCAAAGTCACTGACATTGAGCCAGTTGAAACAACTGAAGCAAAAAAGCCTGAACCAACTCAGCAAGAAGCACCACCAGTAGAAGAGGTAAAAAAACCTACATCAACACAGGTGCGTAAAGAAATGCTAGATCGAATCAGTGGTTTTACAAGCTCTCAAGACTTACAAGCAATTATTCCATTTATTCAGGGTAATGAGATCTTAACTGATACTCATAAGACATATGTTCTAAGTACAGTTCAGCAAAAGATTGATGAAATTAATAAATTGAAAGCACCTGTAGTTAATGAGATTAAAAGTATCAGTGTCAAAAATGGTTTGATCGCACAGATACAAGAATCTAAGGACGTTGCCGAGCTTGAGGAAATCGCTAAGCGTATTACTGGAAGCAAAGCTCAAATGACGAATCAACATCATCAAGAAGTTTTAATGTCCTATGCACAGCGTAAAGAGATCCTAAGTCAAGCCGATATTTTTGGCGAAGAAGAACCCAAGAAAATGAGTTATTTCGATTCAGCAATGGCACGTATTGCAAATGCTAGAAATCAGGACGATATCAATGGTGTGTTTATCGACCCTGCTTTTGATGAGCAAGACGATTTGACTAAGCAAAAGATTACTGTTGCAGCTCAAAAACGTGAAAGTGAAATTATGGGCTAAACAAGTTTGGCCACATTAAAAATAGTGTGGCCACATTGGAAATTAAAATGATCGAATATTGTTTTTTATGTAAAAAATTCACATTACGTTGTGGCGTGTATTGTAAAGAATGTGGGATTAGGTAAGGGAAGGTTATTAATATGTCTAAATTTACTGGGATGACAATTGAACAAGCTTTAAATTCACAACCTGTTTTAAGAACACCTGAGCTAGTTGAATTATTTGGTCGAACTGCACGAACACTAAACCGTTGGCAAGATGCAAATGTTTATGAAAACCCAATGCCGAAGCCATTTTCTGAATGTCGCGGTGCTGGAAACAACTATGACTCAGGTGAGATATTGGACTGGTATAATGACTGGCCAATCCGCAAAAAAGAAACGCTAGATTCCTAGCGTTTCATCGTTAATGATCGAATGAAAACGATCCACCCATTTTGTATAGGCTTCTCGCTGTTCTTCTAAATAATCATGTTTATCGTATGTTCCCCAAATTTTAGGTAAAGCATGTCCTAGCATGATTTCGCATACATGAGGCTGAGCGATCGTAGACATGTTTGTACGCATCGTCCGTCTTAAATCGTGTACAGACCAATGCTGAAGATCATAGTCTTTATGACGTTTTAACCAAGTAAAAATATTATTTGGCATTGTAAGGTGTGATGTTTCTCGCAAAGGCTCAATACTACCATCCAATGTAAATAAATACTCTGATCCTACTGATGTATCCATTGCCTCCAGTAAATAAGGTTTTATATTTTCAGTAATTGGACGGACAATTGGCTTTTTGGTTTTTTTACCTGTTTTGTGATTTTCCGCAGGTACTGTCCAGATATTGGATTCAAAATCGAAATCTACTTTTTTTGCAGCTTTTAACTCACCTACACGACACCCATATAAAATTAACAAAGTTAAGAACAATTTATTTTTATAAACCATTTTTGTGCGTTTCAATGCATAGAAAGTTAAATGGATCTCTTGATCAGTCAATGTACGCTCACGCATACCTTTTTCAATCCGTAGGTCATGCTTTGCTGAAACATTCATTAAATGATTTACAGATGTAAGTCCACGCTTACTACCCCACTTTAAACACTGATTTGCATTTAATAATACACGTGCAGCAATTGAAGGGCTTTTTTTGGTAATGCTTTCAAGTAATGATAGCCATTGATTCGCTGAAATGTTGTCACTGTTTTGGTTGCCAACTGTTGGTAAAACATAGATCTCAAATGATCTTTTAATATCGTGTGAGCTTTCTTTATTGGGTACACAAAATTTTTCATGCCATTCATAAAATAGCTTTTCAAAAGTATATGCGTTTTGGATCTCACTTAATTCTTGAAGTTTTACTTGCTTAGGATCATAGCCTTTTTCCAACTCAGCACGTAAGCGATCTGATTCGAGTCTGGCATTTTTTAATGAAAGATTTGGGTACGAACCTAAATCCAATCTGTGTTGTTTGCCATTGTAGCGATAGCGAAGCTGAAAGATGACCTTGCCTTTTGGTGTCACACGTACACTCATTGCATCACGATCTGCGAATTCTTCTAACTTCTCCCTATCCTTGCCTAGTTGTGCTTTCAACCAAGCCTCTGAAAGAGCCATAAAATCACCATGTACACATAAAATAAAACTATTGTGCCATAAACTAATAATATGTACCCAATTGTGTACATACTTATCGTGTCTTATAGCGTCCGTTGGTGTCCTATTGTGTCCGATAGTGTCGCATTAAAAAAGCCCATGATAGGGCTTTTATTAATGTTTATGTCTTATAGTGTCCGATAGTGTCGCTTGGTGTCTTATACTCAGTGGTTAATATGCGCGATGATACTGAAATTACGAATATTTTTAATATCGACGGATTTTTTAGCTTGCGCCATGGGCTACCTTGAAGAAAAACGCGCTATGTACTGAAAAAATATACATAACAAAAGCTGAATAGAAATTGCGAAGGATTATAGCAGATGGTTTTTTTAAAGTATTCATATTAATTTATGTAGAGCCTATAAATGTGAGTTGAAAACAAAAACTCAGCATCAAAAAAGTAAATTAATGAAAAAAATAGATCCTATAACTATTTTAAAAAATGAGAATCAATATACAAATAGTCAAAAATATATGTTCAAATTTTCAAAAAAAGATAAATAAAATAGATATTTATTCTTAATTCATCCATTATTTTAATATTTAAAAACGTGAATAATACTGTAATTAACAACTTTTCCACTTTATATGCATCAGCTCAACTTATCATACAGTTTTTATTACTTAAGATATATTTATCATGTTAAAACGGACGCTATTAACAGTTACAGTTGCTCTTATTTCAGTACAATCATTTGCTTATGATGCAAAATCATGCCAAATCAAAAAAGAGAAACTTGTAGAGCAATTACAATATGCTAAAAAATACAATAATACCCATCGCATTGAAGGGTTAAATAAAGCGATTGCACGTTTAGATCAAGACTGTGCAAAGTATGTAAAGAAATAATTCTCCACATATAAAAATTTTCAGCTATATGAAAAATATAGCTGAAAATAAGAATACTTATAATGTGGTAAAAGCGTAAGGATCTACTGCTAAATCAAGTGGCTGATAAGCCTGAATAAATGTCGGTGACATACGTTTTGGACGTCCTGAAGAAATTTCAATACATGCCCATTTGGTACTTCCTGTAAACAATAAACTTTTATCACTTGCTCTAAAAAAAGCATACTGACGAAACGAATATAGGGCATTAATATCATTAAACCATGTACGTAAAATAATCTCATCGTCCAACATTGCTGCTTTACGATATTGCACATGATGTTCAACAGCGACCATCGCATGTTTCATTTCTAAATATTCTTTAAGCCCTACACCTAGCGTTTCAATATGTGCAGTAGCGACATCTTGCATCCACTCTACATATACAACATTATTCACATGACCCAATATATCAATATGTTCTGGCTTTACCTTGATTTTTAAATCAAATATTGAACTCATGTTCGTCCTTTGTCTTTCATCTTAAATATTGCACTTATTTTGTCATAAAAAAGCCACTAAATAAGTGGCTAATATGATTTAAAAATTAAGGAATTGACTTATTGAATACGCAAGCCAATCATTGCATGTTGCCCTTCACGAATAATGGCAACACGTGCCACAGAATTTGCCTTTAACTCTGAAACTGCTGCAACAAAATCATTTGAATTTTGAATCGTTTTTGAATTGATTTGGGTAATAATATCACCAGCCATGATACGTGACTGAGCAGCTAAACCACCTCGTGTCACATCCTGAATCAAAACTCCACCTTTAATGCCCAAACGTGACTTTTCCACTTCATTTAAAGAACGAATTGCCACACCTAAAATTGGACCTTTTTTGCTTTTTACATCCGCTGCATTATCATCTTTTGCAGGTGTATCATCTGGTGCAATGGTCAACGTTGCTGAAATCACTTTTGGTTTATCATCACGTAATACTTCTAACTGAACAGTTTGTGCAGGTTGAGTACGATTCAAATAATTCAATAACTCACTTGTACGTGAAATAGGTGAACCATTATATTTCATAATGACATCGCCTGATTTAAAGCCTGCTTTTTCTGCGGGTGAATCAGGTGCAACTTGTGTAATGAGTGAACCTTCAGGTTTATCCAGTTTATAAGCTTCTGCTAAGTTACGATCAATATCTTGCAACATGACACCTAGATAAGAACGTGTCACTTTACCATTCTTTTTCAACTGATCTACAACATCCATCGCAACATCAATGGGTATCGAAAATGATAAACCCATATAACCACCTGTACCGCTAAAGATCCGTGAATTCACACCCACAACTTGACCTTGCTGATTAAATAATGGTCCACCTGAGTTCCCAGGATTTAGAGCAACATCTGTTTGAATAAAAGGAACTGAGGTTTCACCCATCATATTTCGAGACTTAGCACTCACGATACCCGCTGATGCCGAATAGTCAAAGCCAAAAGGAGAACCAATCGCTAAAACAGGTTGCCCCACTTTGAGCTGATCTATATTGCCTGTACTTAAAGATGGAAAATTTGTGCCGTCAACTTTAAGTAATGCAATATCAGTACGTTCATCACTACCCACAACTTTAGCATCAATTTCACGGCGATCATTTAATACGATAGTCACTTTTGAAGCATCTTCAACCACATGATGATTTGTTAACAAATAACCATCTTTACTGATAAAAAAAGCGCTGCCATAGCCTGTTTTTTCTTGTGGTATTTGCTGTTGTGGAATGATGATTTGATTACCAAAAAAACGTTTTAATATCTCAGGAACTTGTTGTTGTAATAACTCTTCTTGAGACAGTTTTTTTACAACATTCACACTCACAACAGCAGGGCTCACCTGCTCAACTAAATTTGAAAAATCTACAGGAGCTGACGCTTGTGCTTGTGTTGCTGCAACAGTAAAAACTGCAGCGTACATTCCTTTTTGTATAAAGCCACTTTTCATGAATAATCAACCTACAAATTTTGTTTTTTGTTGAAACATTTGTTTTTAGCATAAAAAATTACTTTTTTACGTAATATTATGTTTCTATATTATTAAAAAACAATACTTTACTTAAAAATTACTTAAAATATGACAAATTCGTCATATAAACCAAAATATGAGCGCTATAACGCTTGAAATTTGTTTAAAAAAAGAGTGTCATTATCAGACTTTTTTCAAATTAGCTGATGGACATGCCTAATTTAAAAACCACGCATCAATTTGACGTGATTATTGTGGGAAGTGGTGGCGCAGGTTTAAGCCTTGCTTTATCTTTGCCAGCACATTTTAAGATTGCGGTTTTAGCCAAATCAAATCTAACGGATGCAAGTACTTATTTTGCACAAGGTGGCGTTGCTGCGGTACTTGATGAAACAGACTCTATTCAACAACATATAGATGACACCATGATTGCAGGTGCCCAACTTTGTGAATTAGACGCTGTTAAACATACCGTTGAAGGTGGACGCCCTTCGGTTGATTTCCTGCTTGGTCATGGTGTGCAATTTACTTTAGATGATGATGAACAATTACATTTGACCCGTGAAGGTGGACATTCTCAGCGTCGTATTATTCATGCTGCAGATGCAACAGGCAAAGCCATTTCTACCACTTTGGTTGAACGCGCCCAAGAAAAAGAAAATATTACAATTTTTGAAAATTATATTGCTATTGACCTCATTACCACGCATAAACTTGGGCATACTCACGAAGCAAATCATGCTGTGGGCTTATATGCGCTGGATGAACGTAATGAAAATGTTCATACCTTTTTAGCACCATTTACTGCACTTGCTTGTGGTGGTGCTATGAAAGCCTATTTATATACATCAAATCCTGATATTGCCACAGGTGATGGGATCGCTATGGCATATCGTGCAGGTTGTCGTGTTGCCAATATGGAGTTTAATCAATTCCATCCAACCTGTTTATATCATCCTCAGGCGCGTTCTTTCTTAATCACAGAAGCCATGCGTGGTGAAGGTGCTTATCTGCGTTTACCAGATGGTGAACGTTTTATGCTGCGCTTTGATGAACGCGCAGAACTGGCACCACGAGATATTGTGGCACGTGCCATTGACTATGAAATCAAACGCTTAGGTATTCGGCATGTATGGCTTGATATCAGTCACAAACCTGCTGATTTTGTCAAAGAACATTTTCCGACACTCTATGCACGTTTACTTGAACTAGGCATTGATATTACCAAGGAAATGATTCCAGTCGTTCCTGCTGCGCATTATACCTGTGGCGGTGTCGTGGTTGATGAAAACAGTGAAACTGATATTGCAGGTTTGTATGCCATTGGAGAAACATCCTACACAGGCTTACATGGTGCAAACCGTATGGCAAGTAATTCATTACTGGAGTGTTTTGTTTATGGTATGAGTGCCGCCAAAGATATTGAAGATAAATATCAGCAGCATTTTGAAGTCCCACAAGTTCCTGAATGGGATGCCTCACAAGCTTCGAATCCAGATGAAGATGTGGTGATTTTACAAAACTGGGATGAACTACGTGCCACCATGTGGAACTATGTTGGTATTGTCCGAACCACGAAGCGTTTACAACGTGCATTACATCGTATTGAAATGCTTAAAAAAGAAATTACTGAGTACTATCAAGATTACCACGTCAGTAAAAATCTGATCGAACTGCGTAATTTGGTTTTAGTCTCAGAAATGATTGTACGCTGTGCGATGGAACGCAAGGAATCACGTGGTTTGCACTATACATTGGACTATCCTGAACTGGCGCCAGAACTACGTAAAACTGTACTCACGCCGCCTGACTTCAAAGTTGATACACCTCTGGTGAATACTTAATCAATACATTAAAAAAGAGATTCATTGGAATCTCTTTTTTTAACTAAAATAGTTTAGATGGTTTTATCTTTTCGGTGGAATCGAATACGTTCCCGTGACATGCGCGACAGGCTCATCTTGATCAATCGAGTAAATCCAAACTTCACCAACAATCAATGCCTGTCCAACTTTCATAAGTTTACATACCCCACGCAAATCTACGCCACCAGAGGGTTTACGTAAAAAATTAATATTTAAATTGGTTGTGACTGCCAAACCGACAATGCCAATTTCACCTAAAATCGCGACATATAAAGCAAAATCAGCCAAAGTCATCATGGTTGGTCCTGAAATCGTCCCTCCTGGACGAAGATCTGTGCCACTCACATGCCAAATCAAGCTTGCACCACACTCGGTGACTTCCTCAATTTCACATTTTTCTAAACTTGGTGGAAAATGGACGGTTAAAAAATCAATAATTTCCTTTTTAGTGCTTTTCATTTTTGATTCATCCCTTGAATTATTTCTTTATGACACTGTATTTTCAATATAAAGCTTTTTCTGTAAAGACTTGAGAACGCTTGGGTTCACATTTTCAATCAAAAAGAAGCTTTTTGCCAATGCTTTCATTTTGTTCTATTTTAAAAGTCACTCAAACCATAAATTTTCATCAAATACGATGCAAAACCCTTACATTTTTATAGATGCCGATGGTACACAAAGCTCGTGGTTATACTTAATTATTGAAAAATCAACGCAAGTATTTTATGCAAGTCAGTGCGCAGGTTTAGAGAATCAAATACGCAGCACTGAAGGCTATTTAATTCCGTTGATTGGACTGACATTTGATACAGATGTTTTATTAGATGAATATTCACACAAGTTAAGACAAATATTTCATCAAGGACAATCTTGTCGCAGTGCAACCAAACTCAATACACAACAATTAGATCGACTGCAAAGCAGCATTGAAAATATCACCATTTGGTTCACAAACAATGAACCAGAAGATGATCAACGTCAGCATTTATGTTTAGACATGAGCCGACTGGAGGAAATCACAGAAGCTTGGGTTCCTGTTATTTCCCCTTATGGCAAAGCAATTTTAATCTGGAAAAATTGTGACTAAAACGATGCTTAAACGCATTCAACCAGATAATTTAAAGCCTCAGCAAACACCTGTTCAGGACTTTGTGTTGCATCTAAACGCTTCATACGCTCAGGCTCACGTGTATGAATTTCTGCAAATCCTGAACGGACAGATGCAAAAAAAGCGACTTTTTCTTGTTCGAAACGGTCTAAAGCACCTCGCTCTCGTGCACGTGTCATGCCCAATTCAATTGGTGCATCCAACCAAAAAGTAAGATCAGGCATTCGACTGACAAAGTTTTCATTCAGAAGTTGTAACTTGTCCCGACTTAAACCACGCCCTGCACATTGATAAGCAAAACTGCTGTCCGTAAAACGATCACATAGTACAATTTTACCCTCTGCCAAGGCAGGTAAAATAACACGATCCAAATGCTGCGCCCGTGCAGCATACATCAACAATAATTCAGTATCATGACTCATTTGTTCATCATGATTGACTGACAGCAATAACCCGCGAATTTGCTCAGCCAACGGTGTTCCACCCGGCTCACGGGTCAATACAACCTCTTTGCCTTGCGTCTGAAAATGCTCAAATAATTTTCCAATCAGTGTGGTTTTACCTACGCCTTCTGTGCCTTCAAAACTAATAAACATAACTACTCCTTAATTTTTAGCACGCATGACAGCAAGGTATTCCTGAACTGCTTTGTTATGATCTGCCAGATTACTTGAAAATTTATGCCCACCATTGCCTGTTGCAACAAAGTAAATATTGTCTGAGTTGTCAGGATGCATGGCTGCCTCAATGGCTTTTTTACTTGGCAAGGCAATCGGTGTAGGTGGTAAACCATTGATCGTATAAGTGTTATACGGTGTAGGTGTACGCAAATCTTGTTTGCTGATATTACCTTTATAGTTGTCACCCATACCATAAATCACTGTCGGGTCAGTTTGCAGACGCATTCCTGATTTCAAACGGCGGACAAATACCCCTGAAACCTGACGTAACTCACGATCCACACTGGTTTCACGTTCAATAATGGATGCCATAATCAAGGCTTCATATTTGTTTTGATAAGGTAAACCTTGATCACGTTTTTCCCAAGCAGCATCTAAAATTTTCATTTGACGCTGATATAAATCGGTCAGAATCTTTTGATCAGTTGCGCCTTTATCAAAGAAATAGGTATCAGGTGCAAATAAACCTTCTGCATGCTCAAAAGGAATATTTAAAGCTTTAAGCATCTCAGCAGTAGGTAGATTTGCAAGCTCAGCTTTCACATATTGATCTTTTTTCAAGGTCTTTAAAAGCTGCTTTGTCGTCGTTCCTTCAATCACCAGAATACGGTTCATTTGTGCATTATCAGCATCAGAGACCATTAACAACACTTCACGTACACTCATGCCTTGTGTCACTTCATAGACACCTGCTTTCATGGTTTCCTGAATAAATGCTTTGCGATATAACTTTAAAATAATTGGAAAGCTGACTTTGTCATCTTTGGCTAATTGATCAATAAATCTAGTATAAGTTTCACCATTATCAATCACCAGTTTTTGCTTCTGACCATTGACTGGATAGGTTTTAAATAAACTCATTTTCAACACGACTGCACCTAAGACTAAAAGTCCACTCAGTACAAGCGCAATGCCTTTATAAAATTTGTTATTGGTTTTTACAGGAGTATTCGGCATGAGATTTAAACAGTTGTAATTGCAAAGTTTCAAATAATTCAACACAAGGTTGAATCTCTAAAGCACGTGTATTCAAAGTATGTACTATTTTCATCGGGCTTAACGCATTACAAAAAAATAGACTTTGAATATGTGGAATTTCATTAAAATCAACGATACGTTGTTCACATGAAATCTTGTGGCGTTGCATACGCTGCAAAATCTCAGCACGCATAACACCATGCACACCATTATAGCGGAGTTCAGGCGTAATCCATGTATTGTTTATTTGAATAAAACAATTACTGCTCACTCCTTCAACAATTTGATCTTGTATATCGACCACCAAAGCTTCAAGCCATCCTTTTTCATGTGCTTCTTTTTTTAACATCACTTGTTCAAGTCGATTCAAACTTTTTAATCCCACAAGTTTAGGCATGGTTAAACCAATTTTTTGGGTTAATACTCCACTTTGAATCAATTCGGGCTGAAAGTTTTGGGTATTTTGTGGATAATAAAATACATATAAATCTGCGGGATGATCAGGCATCAGGTAGCCTCGTTGCCCTTCACCACGACTGATTACGATTTTTAAAGTCCCATTTAATACATCAAATTTTTGTGTAAGCTGTTTGAGCATTTTATCTAAAAGGGAAAAATCTACTGTCAAAAATAACCGTTCAGCAGATTGTTGCAAACGTTGACGATGTAAATAGTCTAATTCGATGACATTTTGATGAATACGGGCAGTGGTAAAACAACCATCTCCATACTGAAACGCGCGATCAAAAATTGAAATATTATCAATAATTTGACCATTTTTATAACAAAAAACCATACTCATTTTCCTAAAAAAACACCAAAAACATACATATTTACCAATCCATCTTATGCGTTTTTATTCATATAAAATTCGTTTTTTATTATTTTTTATGGATAAAGACTGGCGTTATGCTGCACGCATATTAACGAAATTACGAATTATTTGGGGCATATCAGATGCAATTTTCAAAATTAAAATTAGGTGTTGTTGCTGCACTCATTTCAGTGACATCTTTGAGCGCAAGTGCAAAAGATTTTCTAAACGTTTCTTATGACCCAACACGTGAACTTTATGACAATTTTAATAAACAGTTTGCAGTATATTGGAAGTCAAAAACAGGACAAGATATTGATTTTAAACAATCACATGGTGGTTCAGGAAAACAAGCTCGTTCTGTGATTGATGGCTTAGGGGCAGATGTAGTAACGCTTGCTTTAGCAGCAGATATTGATGCAATTGCAGAAAAGACAGATTTATTACCAAAAGATTGGCAAAAGAAATTTCCACAAAACTCTACACCTTATACATCAACCATTGTCTTCTTAGTACGTAAAGGCAACCCTAAAGCCATTAAAGACTGGGCAGATTTAGTAAAACCAGGTGTAGAAATTATTACCCCAAATCCAAAAACGTCAGGTGGTGCGCGTTGGAACTATTTAGCAGCTTGGGCATGGGCAAAACATAAATATGGTACAGATGCTAAAGCACAAGATTTTGTGCGCCAAATTTATAAACAAACCAAAGTTTTAGACTCAGGCGCACGTGGTGCAACGACAACATTTGCTGAGCGTGGTATTGGTGATGTGCTATTGGCTTGGGAAAATGAAGCATTTTTAGCGCAACGTGAACAGCCTGGTAAATTTGAAATTATTACACCTTCACTCTCTATTTTAGCTGAACCACCTGTTGCAATTGTGGAAAAAAATGCTCAAAAAGATGGCAACCTGAACCTAGCTAAAGCTTATTTGAACTATTTATATTCACCAGCAGGACAAGAAATTGCAGCAAAAAATTACTACCGTCCACGTAATGCTGCAACTTTACAAAAGTATAGTACAACATTTAAACCACTCAAATTAGTCACGATTGATAAAGAGTTTGGTGGTTGGACTAAAGTTCAAAAGCAACATTTTGAAAATAATGGTGTTTTTGATCAAATTGTAAAAGCAAACACAGCGAAATAATACGCTTAAGCAGGAGCATCGACATGATTCATACCGTAATTGTTCCAGGTGTAGGTGGCAGTGATTATGATCATTGGCAATCTTGGTTACAGCGCCAATTCATGTCTTGCTCTCGTGTGCAACAAGAGAATTGGAACCTTCCTGTGTTAGCACATTGGATTGAAAAATTTGTTGATACCTTAAGTAAAACAAATCGTCCTGTCCAAATTGTTGCACATAGCTTTGGTTGTTTAACCAGTGTTGCAGCATTAGCTCAACATCCTGAATTAACTAAAAAAGTTAAAAAACTTGTTTTGGTTGCACCTGCCAACCCTGCTCGTTTTGGTGAAGCTGGTTTTGCACGAGATAGCATTGGCAATTATGCTGAGTATTTTCACAATCTAAGCATTCATGTGCCTGTTGATATGATTATTTCTGAAAATGATCCTTGGTTAAATTTTGAAGATGCACAGGCTTTGGCAAAAGCTTGGAACATTCAAGCTTATAATCTGGGGCAAGCAGGTCATATCAATGTTGCTTCTGGTTTTAATACTTTTCCTGAAATTTTTGATCATTTAATTGCAACACCATCAATACCTTATATCAATAATTTTGATGACAGCAAGTTGTTTTTTAAATTTGCAATTTGAGTATTGCCTTTTAAGCTTGGCAAAAGTTGTTTAGTTTATTGGCTTGTTGACTTCAACAAGCTTTCTCTCTTTGAGGAGTAGTCATGTCGCAGCGATCCCGAGTGCTGCCAGGATTTGGTCTTTCACTAGGCTTCACCCTTGCGTATTTGTCTTTAATAGTACTGATACCATTATCTGCTGTATTTATAAAATCATTAGGTGTAGGTTGGGACGGGCTTTGGGAAATCCTAAGTTCTGAACGTATTTTAAAATCTCTACAACTCAGCTTTAGTACAGCAATTATTGCAGCCTTAATTAATGTTGTATTTGGCTTGTTACTGGCTTGGTGTTTGGTTCGTTACACCTTTCCTGGTAAACGCATTGTTGATGCTCTCGTTGATTTACCGTTTGCATTACCCACTGCTGTTGCAGGGATTGCCTTAACTTCTCTTTATGCACCTACAGGATGGATTGGTCAATATCTAGAGCCTTTAGGAATAAAAGTTGCGTATACGCCTTTAGGTATTACTTTAGCATTGATTTTTATTGGAATTCCATTTGTAGTACGTACAGTACAACCTGTTTTAAGTGATTTTGAAACAGAATTAGAAGAAGCAGCTTCTGCTTTAGGTGCAAACCGTTTTCAAATTATTACTAAAGTGATTTTACCTGTGCTCTTTCCTGCACTATTAACAGGCTTTGCTTTGGCATTTGCTCGTGGTGTTGGTGAATATGGCTCTGTTATTTTCATTGCAGGTAATCAACCCTTTGAAACTGAAATTGCACCATTAATGATTATTTCTCGCTTAGAAGAATATGATTATGCAGGTGCAACAACAATTGCTGTGGTCATGTTAGTCATCTCATTTTTTATCTTGTTCTTAATTAACTTGATTCAAGCTTGGGCAAGTCGCCGTACAGGGAGAACTGCACGATGAGCTTAACAACAAATAGTCAGGCTTTAGCTGAAAAACTGCAGTCACGAGACGCAACACGTGAACCAAAATGGGTACGTTATACGCTTTTAACAATTGCCTTGGTTTTCTTCTTAAGCTGTCTTATTTTGCCATTAATTTTGGTTTTTGTTGAGGCGTTTAAACAAGGTCTCACGGTTTATTTTGAAGCTTTGGTTAATCCAGATACATTATCAGCCGTTAAATTAACCTTATTAACTGCTGCAATTGCAGTACCTCTTAACGTCATTTTTGGTGTTGCTGCTGCATGGTGTGTTGCGAAGTTTAACTTCCGTGGCAAAGCCATTTTAACCACGATCATTGATACACCTTTTTCAGTTTCTCCTGTAATTGCAGGTTTAATGCTGGTCTTGATCTTTGGTTCGCAAGGTTGGTTAGGTGGCTGGCTCATGGACAATGATATTAAAATTTTATATGCAACACCTGCCATTGTTTTAGCTACTGTATTTATTACCGTTCCTTTTGTTGCACGTGAGCTCATTCCACTCATGGAAGCACAAGGAACAGAAGAAGAAGAAGCCGCTATTGTTTTAGGTGCTTCAGGTTGGCAAACTTTCTGGAAAGTCACTTTGCCAAATATTAAGTGGGGTCTAATCTACGGTGTGATTCTATGTAATGCTCGTGCAATGGGCGAATTTGGTGCAGTTTCAGTTGTTTCTGGGCATATTCGTGGTGAAACCAATACGCTACCGCTTCATGTAGAGATTTTATATAACGAATATACCTTTAGTGCCGCATTTGCCGTGTCATCATTATTGGCTTTATTGGCAATTATTACCCTTATTCTTAAAACATGGGTCGAGTTCCGCCAAGAAAGACTCAACCAAAGTAAAGATGATTCAACAGTTTCTTAAGGAATGACCTCATGAGTATTCAAGTTAAAAATATTGAAAAACATTTTGGTGCATTCCATGCACTAAAAGATATCACTTTAGATTTTCCAGATGGTCAATTGGTCGCATTACTCGGTCCTTCTGGCTGCGGTAAAACCACTTTATTACGTATCATTGCTGGCTTAGAGTCCGCAGATCGTGGGCAAATCGTACTTGAAGGACAAGATGCCACCAATGTTCATGTTCGTGAACGTCAAGTCGGTTTTGTATTTCAGCACTATGCACTATTTCGTCATATGACTGTGTACGATAATGTCGCTTTTGGTTTACGTGTTCGTCCACGCGCAACGCGTCCTAGCGAAGCAGAAATTAAAAAACGTGTCACGCGTTTATTGGATTTGGTTCAACTTGGTTTTTTAGCTGATCGTTATCCTGCACAGCTTTCAGGTGGTCAACGCCAACGTATTGCTTTGGCACGTGCCTTAGCTGTAGAGCCTCGTGTATTATTACTTGATGAACCCTTTGGCGCATTAGATGCTAAAGTACGTAAAGAATTACGTCGTTGGTTGCGTACTTTACATGATGAATTACATATTACCTCTATTTTTGTCACACATGACCAAGAAGAAGCGTTAGAAGTTGCTGACCAAATTGTTGTGATGAATAAAGGTGATATTGAACAAATCGGTTCACCTCGTGAAGTTTATGAAAGACCTGCAACACCATTTGTTTTTGACTTCTTAGGTCAAGCAAACCGCTTTGAAGGTGAAAATCGTCAAGGTGTTATTCATTTAGGTGAAGATACGATTCGACTTGCAGCAGCGCAAAATACAGCAAATGGCAAGATTATTGCTTTCGCTCGCCCTGATGAACTCATCATTCATACTCAACCTACAGAAAATGCCATCCAAGCAACATTTTTACGTGAGGTTTGGATTGCAGGAAAAATCATGGCTGAGTTACATGATCGTCAAGGTAATCTCATTGAAATTTCTCTAAATTCTGAAGAAGCTAAATTACACAAATTTCGACCAAATCAAACTGTTTGGGTCAGTCCGTCTACTTTACACTTATTTGAAAATCAAGTTGCATAATGCGCTATACGGGTGAGTGATCTACACTCATCCATGATTGAGGTATCCACACAATGAACTTTCAACAATTACGAATTATTCGAGAAACGGTTCGACAAAATTATAATTTAACTGAAGCTTCTGCTGCTTTATACACCTCACAGTCAGGTGTAAGTAAACACATTAAAGATTTAGAAGATGAACTCGGTGTGCAATTATTTGTACGCAAAGGTAAACGTTTATTAGGTTTAACTGAACCTGGACAAGCTTTACTGAGTATTGTTGAACGCATGCTCATCGATGCGGATAATATTAAACGTCTTGCTGATGATTTTAATAAAGTGGATGAAGGCACATTAACTATTGCAACAACACATACACAAGCACGTTATGTGTTACCTCCAATCGTTAATTTGTTTAAAAAAGCTTTTCCTAAGGTTCATCTGATTTTACAACAAGCGAGTCCTGTTGAAATCTCTGAAATGCTACTTCTTGGTTTAGCTGATATTGGTATTGCAACTGAGTCACTCACCACTGAAGACAATTTAGGTAGCGTTCCATTTTATGAATGGAAACACAGTATTATTACGCCACAAGATCATCCTCTGAGTAAACTTGACGCGAAAGAAATTACACTAGAAAAATTGGCAGAATATCCAATTATTACCTATCACGGTGGGTTTACAGGTCGTTCTAAAATCGACAAAGCCTTTCAAGATGCCGAGTTAGATGTTGATATTGTGATGTCCGCACTAGATGCTGATGTCATCAAAACCTATGTTGAACTAGGTATGGGTGTCGGTATTGTCAATGATGTCGCTTATGACCCAGAACGCGACCATCGTTTAAAACAAATTGATACCGATATTTTTGGAATCAATACGACATGGATTGCTGTACGTAAAGGGC
This sequence comes from Acinetobacter sp. R933-2, assembly GCF_030325485.1. Lineage (NCBI taxonomy): Bacteria > Pseudomonadati > Pseudomonadota > Gammaproteobacteria > Moraxellales > Moraxellaceae > Acinetobacter > Acinetobacter sp. R933-2. The sequence goes on along the minus strand of NZ_JACAIJ010000004.1, from coordinate 230,486 downwards.
ATTTACTACGTGGTTATGGTTATGAGTTTATTTCTCTATGCTCACCTGAAGCTGATATTAAAGCACTCAAGAAAATCGCCTACCCTGAAGACTAAATAGCCGCATAGTCAACAGATTTATATCAAAGAGAGCACTATTGCTCTCTTTTTAATTTTCACATTCAAAATCATACAATTATTCATTCTAATTATTGCGCATTGTAAAAAATCGACCTAAAATATTTGTATAAAAAAAAACCAATTTACTTTTTAAGATTAAGGTCAAGGTCATTACATGAATATTCAGTGGTTAGGGACAGCTTCGTTAGGGATGCTACCTGTATTTTGCATGGCTGCTGGATTGGAAAAATCAGACCAATCTATTCATGCCTTTTTAGAAGGTGGTAACTATTTAGAATTATCTTACGCACAACTGCATGCCAATGTATCAGGTCAAGTCAGTCATCAAGAGGAATTACAAAAAATTGGCGTACAAGATTTCTCAACAGGTGACTTAATTCAACCTTATTCTATGCTCAATGCTGCAATCAAAATTCAATATCAACCTAAATTATCCTTGGCTGTTATTTATGACCAACCTTACGCAGCAAACTTAAAATATGATTATTCACCACATACAACACTTGGAAAACAGTCTTTAGAATCTGCTCAATTCGATGTTAATAGTCATAACCTTTCCAGTATTTTTGGCTATCAACCCACACCGAATTGGAATATTTATTCAGGCTTTGCAATTCAAGATTTTAAAGGTTATTTAAATCTAAATGGCTTATCCTATTCGGTGATGAGTGGTTATAAGGCTCAATTTAAACCTGATACAGCCTTAGGTTGGATTGCAGGCTTAAGTTATCAGCGACCAGAATATGCCTTACAAGCAGCGATTACTTATCGTTCTGAAATCAAACATCAATCACATATTAATGAAAGTATTCAGGGGCAAACTTTGCTCTATACTCCAGAGCAATCAACAACAATTAAAACACCACAATCTATTAATATTGATTTTAGGTCAGCACTGAATACAAATAACTTGCTCTATAGTTCATTACGTTGGGTTAATTGGAAAAATTTTGAAATCCAACCCACTCAATTTGATGCTATTTTAAATACAGTGGTAGAACAATATCCAGATTTAGTACAACATTTTAACTTAATTGATTATCAAGATGATCAATGGTCTGCGAAGTTAGGTATTGCGCATCGTTTTACTGAACAATGGGTCATGTCTACAGATGCTTCATGGGATTCAGGGACAGGAAATCCCGCAGGAACCTTAAACCCATCAGATGGCTATTATGCTTTCGCTTTAGGTGTTATGTATTACCCACGACCTAAGAGTTTCATCGCAACAGGTGTTAAATATTTTAAACTACAAAAAGCTGATGTAATGAATCAATCGACCTTAATTACAGGTAATCAAAATACCAACCTAAACACTGTTAATAACAATGATGCTATTGCCTATGGTTTACGTATAGGACATTTTTTTTAATTATCGAACATTTAAGATTGAATGCGTAAAAATCAAAAAAACGAGCCGAAGCTCGTTTTTTATGTATGAAAGAAGGCTTGTTTTACCAGTGGTAACTCACACCAACTTTACCTACAGGCATCCATTCATATTTATCATCATTTGCAATTTTATTAGATTCATTTGCAAGTTCTTGATCTAAATTATGACCTACAGTTGAGCTAGCTGAACCAGATACCGCTTGAAGGTTTACTTTTGGATTACCTGTATAGTAAGCACCTACTTCACCAAAAACGCCGATGTTTTTAGTAATTTTTGGTGCAAAACCAAGACCAACATAAGGTGCTATATCATTATCATATGATAAATTACCTTTAATTTGTGTACCATTAGGACCTGCTTGGAAGTCTTTATGATTCACAGTAAAATTACGACCAGCGTTTACATTACGGTTTAGATCATAATCGTTATCAACATAGCCTACACCCGCTGCTACATATAAACCTTGAGCCCATACATTTTGACTTGCACCCCAAGGGCGGAATTCAGCATTTAAATAAGCAAGGCTGTTATCCATATCCATATCATATGTTGAGCCATTTACTTTAACATCATCTGACCATGAAATATCACCGCCATTATAACCTAAAGCCAAACCTACGTATGGATTAGCAGTCCAAAGTAAGGCACCACCATAACCTGTTGTACCAACTTCAGCACGTACACCTGTTGGAATGAGTTGGCTTTTATCAAATGTATAACCACTATGTACAACTTGGTCATCAGCCATAGCAAAACAAGATGCAGATAATGCTGTTGCTACCGCTAATACTTTTAACATTTTCATAGATGTCTCCTCAGAAAGCATTTCTTCTTTAATCATTCGTATATTTTTGACTCAAATTTATAATATGTAAAAATTACCTATCAAAAAATATGCATATTGATTAACTTTTGTTAACTTTTGATACAATTATGCATAATTATTTGTTTTTAGGTGCTTTACATCTATACAAAACTAGTATTTTTATGCTTATGCAATACAAACTTTTTCCAGTATGATATTTTTCTAGAAAAAGCTGTTTTTTTATCTCATTTAATCACTTTTGGTGTAGAATCTTCGGCAAACTTTTTTGGAAAAAGATCATGTCTCAGCTTTCCACTCTTATTGAGCAAGCATTTGAAGACCGTGCTAATTTCACTGCTGCAACATGTCCAGCAGAAATTCGCCAAGCAGTTGAGGAAGCAATTGCAGGTTTAGATAATGGCTCACTTCGTGTAGCAGAAAAAATTGATGGTGAATGGGTTGTTCACCAATGGCTTAAAAAAGCTGTTTTATTGTCATTTAAAATCAATGACAATAAGCCAATTGAATCTTGTGATCTTCGTTTTTACGACAAAGTTGATACTAAATTTAAAGGCTGGACTGAAACACAATTCCAAGAAGCAGGTGTTCGTGTTGTTCCTCCTGCTGTTGCACGTAAAGGCTCTTTCCAAGCAAAAAATGTGGTCTTGATGCCTTCTTATGTCAACATTGGTGCTTATGTAGATGAAGGCACAATGGTTGATACATGGGCAACTGTAGGTTCATGCGCTCAAATTGGTAAAAATGTTCATCTTTCTGGTGGTGTAGGTATTGGTGGTGTATTAGAGCCACTTCAAGCAAACCCAACAATTATTGAAGACAACTGTTTTATTGGTGCACGTTCTGAAATTGTTGAAGGTGTTATCGTTGAAGAAGGTTCTGTGATTTCAATGGGTGTCTTCATTGGTCAATCAACAAAAATCTATGATCGTGCAACTGGTGAAATCCATTATGGTCGCGTACCAGCAGGTTCAGTTGTTGTTGCAGGTAGCCTACCTTCTAAATGCGGTACTTATAGTCTATATGCTGCTATTATTGTGAAGAAAGTTGATGCTCAAACTCGTTCTAAAACTAGCTTGAACGACTTACTTCGCGAAGACTAAGTTTCTATTCATTTTTAAATAAAATTTAGTCCTTCCTCATCTCTACGCTCAGTGATGAGCGTGGAGATTTTTATTTTGTAAGCTGTGGCACTCTTTGTAATCTGTGGTAAAAGTCATGAATTCTCTACGTTCTTCAACTATTCCTGTTTCTGATCCGTCTGCGGGGCTACGTATCACGGAGATTTTTTATTCTTTACAAGGTGAAGCCAATGCTGCTGGTTTGCCTACGGTATTTATTCGCCTCACAGGTTGCCCATTACGTTGCACGTATTGTGATACAACGTATTCTTTTGAAGGTGGTGAACGTCAATCTTTAGACCACATTATTCAAACGACTTTAGATTTTAAAACACCTTATATTTGTGTTACTGGGGGCGAGCCACTTGCTCAACCCAATGCACTTCCCTTAATGACTCGTCTTGCTGACTTAGGCTGTCATGTATCGCTAGAAACAAGTGGTGCTTTAGATATATCTAAAGTAGATGCTCGTGTATCTAAAGTGCTTGATCTAAAAACACCAACATCAGGTGAAATGCAGCGTAATTTAATCAGCAATCTTGATCATTTAACCCAACTCGACCAAATTAAATTTGTTATTTGTAATCGTGAAGATTATGAATGGGCAAAACAGCAAGTGACAGATTTTGCTTTAAACCAAAAAGTGAGTACTGTTTGGTTCTCGCCCGCTTTCGCTGTAGAAAAAGGTGCTGTCCGTTTACCTCAATTGGCACGTGACTTGGCACAATGGATTTTAGAAGACCATCTCCCTGTACGTTTCCAATTACAATTGCATAAACTGCTTTGGAATGATGAAACTGGTCGTTAATACCTTTATTTTTTGATGCATTACTTTTTCTGATGATTGTTATTTTTCAATAAATGTGTAATTTCATTTTGAAGTAATAATCTATCTTTTTGAAAAAGTTCAATATTTGGAGTTAAAATATGCGCTCTCGTGCCGTAGTCTTATTATCTGGTGGCTTAGACTCAACAACCTGCTTAGCTTGGGCGCAAGCAAATTATGACTGTATTGCGCTAAGCTTTATGTATGGTCAACGTTCAACAACCGAGTTAGATGCGGCTCGTGCCATCGCTCAACAAGCGGGTGTTGAACATCGTGTGATTAACATAGATTTAGGTAACTTAGGTGGCTCAGCCCTTACAGACCATAACATTGACATTCCAGATCATGAAACCGATGGTATTCCTGTAACTTATGTTCCAGCACGTAACACTATTTTCCTCTCTTATGCACTCGCTGCCGCAGAAGTTTTCGACGCTCAAGCCATTGTCATTGGAATTAATGCTGTTGATTATTCAGGATATCCTGACTGTCGCCCTGAATTTATTGACGCTTTTGCTAACATGGCACGTCTTGCAACTAAAGTTGGTGTTGAAGGAAAACCACTTAAATTTGAAACACCTCTGTTACATTTATCCAAAGCGAATATAATACGCTTAGGCATAGAACATGGCGTAGACTATAGTCAAACGGTCTCATGTTATCAAGCAGATGACCAAGGACGTGCTTGTGGAATATGTGATAGCTGCCGCCTTAGAAAACAAGGTTTTAATGATGCAGGTGTTACTGACCCAACACGTTATATACAGTAATAACAAGGTACAGTTTATGAAAAACTTAAAATCGGGTCTCATTCTTTCAACTTTATTTTCTACAGTAGCATTGTTTGGTACTACGGCTCAGGCAGACAATAATGCATTACAACAAGCATATAAAAGCAGCAACGTAAAGTCTGCATTGATTGGTGTATGTAAAACTGAAACTGCAAAAGGCGGTAAGTTAACCAGTGCTGAAGTCAGCAAATATTGTTCTTGTGCAATTGAGTCCGATGGTAAATTAACCAATGACCAAAAATGGCAAATTCAAAGTGCCATCAATCAAAAGAAAAGCCCATCAACTTTAGCTTTTGTTCAAAAACAAAATCAAGAACTTCAATCATGCTTTGGTCCTCAGTTAACAGGTAAATTAAAAACTTTAACTGAAGCTGCAATGAAAGCTGCTCAAGCACAAAAATAAAATTTGGTATGTGTAAAAGCCTGCTTTATGCAGGCTTTTTTATCATTTGGAGTCAATCAATTAGATCGTATTATGCACAAATTTATTCCAAAACCCTTGCAACAGCGTAAATTTGTTGCTTCTTATAGTGGTGGTAAAGACAGCAGCCTTGCGCTTTATCATGCCATGCAAACAGGTACGCCTGTTGCTTTAATGATCATGCTAGAAGAACAAGGTCTACGTTCACGCTCCCATGCAATGCCTCTTGAAATTATTGATGCGCAAGCTGCAGCATTAGGTTTGCCTATTTTAAAAGCAGCCGCCACATGGGAAAATTATGAGCATGAGTTTTTACACATGCTAGATGAAGCAAAACAATATGGCGCTGAGATTTTAGTGACAGGAGATATTGATTTACTTGGACATGCGCAATGGAATCAATCTATTTGTGACCGTCAAGATATCGAGTTATGTATGCCTTTATGGCAAAAACCACGTCTTGAGGTTGTAAAAGAACTTATTTCATTAAATTTTAAATGTATTGTGGTTACTATTAATTTAAATCTAGGTATGAAAGTTGAAGACCTTGGGCGTGTTTTAGATCAAAGCTTTGTTGATGAATTATTAGCACGTCATATCGACCCATGTGGTGAAGCAGGTGAATTTCATACAACTATGATTGATGCACCTATTTTTAAACAACCACTTTCTGTGGTTAAAGGTGATATTCTGTATCATGAAAATTATGCTTTTTTAACATTGAAACTAGAGCATGAACAACATTTTAAGGAATAAGCATGACTGAAACGATTCAACTCCCAACACAAAATTTTTTAAGTACAACAGGCGAAATTAACCTTTCTGAACAATCAACGGATTGGTTAATCATTTATTTTTATCCAAAAGATAATACGCCAGGTTGTACGACACAAGCCGTTGGATTTTCTTGTTTAAAAGATCAATTTGAGGCTTTAAATACTACAATTATTGGGGTTTCTCGTGACTCAGTAAAAACGCATCAGAACTTTACTGAAAAACAGGCTTTAACGATTGACTTGATTAGTGACAAAGATGAAGTGTTATGTCAGCATTTTGATGTCATTAAAGAAAAAAATATGTATGGTAAAAAAGTCATGGGCATCGAACGCTCTACTTTTATTTTCCATAAAGGTCAATTGGTTAAAGAATATCGGAAAGTCAAAGCAGCAGGACATGCTGAAATTGTTTTAGAAGATTTAAAAGCTCTACAGAAATAACTCAACATTTAATATGAAAAAAATAAGGAGCATATAGCTCCTTATTTTTTTATAAGACTAAATTATTGTTTCATCAAACTATCTATAGTATTCACTAATAGTGGAATATTTTCAGATACAGCCGTGCTATGAGTTTTTCCTTCTAAAAGCTGCAATTTAACATTGGTTTTTTTCGCAGCCATATTTGCAGCCAATTGTTCTGTAATGAGATATGGGACTGTGGTATCAGCTTTACCTTGATAAATATATACTGGCTTTTCAAGTTTCACTTTGGCAGGTGTATTATCTGCTAAATAATGTGCAACATCAGGATCTGTTTTAAAGTTTGTTTGCAGTGCTTGATATTTACTAAAATTGCCGCCATTGGACTGTAAAGTTTTTTGAATATCCTCACCAAATTTAACGGCTAACTCAGGTGAACACAAACTTTCCGCTTGTTCTGCTAAAGGTACTTTTGCATCAATAAATGCTTGATTATATTTAAAGGTTGTTGATCCTGCTTTGATTCCTGAGCTGACAATTGCAGCATAGGTATATAAAGTTGCACCTATTTTTGTCGCCTGCACAGCATCACCTGCAAGTGCATATTGATTTGCAACTTGCATACCCAAATCAAGTGTTTCACCTAAATAAGATGCTGGTGCAATCGCCACTGTGCCTTTAAAATTATAATTTGGTAATGCTTTGCTATATTCAGCCGCAGCTAAAGCAGCATGCCCACCTTGAGACCAACCAATCACACTCCAGTTTTTAGAAAGATTACCATAGTGTTTATTTGCCTCATCTAAAGCAAATAAAATTGATTTTGCAGCACTTTGTAAATTGAGGTACGGATGTGCAACATTCTTATTACCTAAACCTTCATAGTCTGGTGCAACAACAGCATATCCTCTTTGAACTAAAGCCATAATTAGGCTTTTTTCAAGTCCATCTAAAGCATTCGCAGATGGTGCACATTGGTCAGCAGCACCCGTTGTACCATGAGCCCATACAACCACAGGCCAACCACCTGTTGGTACTGTACCTTTCGGTGTAAAGACTAGGGTCGTTGCACTGATATCTTTATTTAATACACTTGGCATTGTATAAGTAAAAATATCGTGTGTATTCACAACATTTGCCACATCATTATCAACTGTAAATGTTTTAGTCTTTGAATCTACTATAAAGTTAAAGTCGTCATCATCGTCATTACACCCCGCAAAAAAGAGAACCGAACTACAACTCAGTGCGATAAGTGATTTTTTAAGTAAGTGTTGCATAGTTACATCCTCATTGTTGTTTTTTCGCCCTTCATGAGCACTTACCTAATAAAACACAAAAAAAAGTACCTTACTAGGGTACTTTCCATGAAAATGTAATGTTTTCATCGTTTGTCTTTAAATTTTTAATTTTTAAAATATAAAGCAATAAATATACCGACAAAGATAATAAACCCCACCCAACGATTATGACGAAATGCCCAAAAACAGCGTTGTGGATCACGATCATTGGTTTTTGTCCATTGATAAATAAAATCTGCAACAACAACAATTAAAGCAATCAAGCCATAAGGAAATAATAAATTTTCTAAATATAAAGTTGCACCAATTAAAAGTACGCTGATCGCTTGTAACAATGAAATAATTTCGATGTCATATTTACCAAATAAAATGGCTGTCGACTTCACACCAATTTTTAAATCATATTCACGATCAGTAATCGCATATTGTGTATCATAAGCCACTGTCCAAGCCAAATTACCAAAATAAAGTAACCAACATGACCAATCCAAAGGCTTGCCCATCGCTGTAAAAGACATTGGAATACCCCATGAGAATGCCATGCCTAAAACCACTTGTGGTAAATGCGTATAGCGTTTCATAAATGGATAAATAAATGCCAATACCAAACCTGCCAATGCACAATAGAATGTTGCAATCGGTAAGAAAAACAATGTACAAGCACTCGCAGCCACCAAGGCAATAAAAACCCAAATCGCTTCTTTGGCTGAGATGACACCTGTGGCTAAAGGTCTATTTTTGGTTCTCTCTACATGCGCATCCACCTTGCGATCTGCAAAATCATTAATTGCACAACCTGCTGCACGCATGAAAATCGTACCTAATACCATAGCAGTTAATGTCACAAGATCAGGAATTCCCCCTGCTGCAATCCATAATGCCCACATCGTTGGCCAAAAAACCAACTCTGTACCAATTGGTTTATCAAAACGGCACAAATAATAATAAGCTTCTAAACGATCACGCCATGAGGTTTGTTGCAGAGTTCTCATGAAAATATAACACCTTATTTCAATGACTTACTTTCAATAAATTGCTCAAAAGTAGGTAGGAAAGTTTCTTGCACAATAAATTTACAGCCATGCCAAGTATAACAACTTTGACGAGTCCAACCATCGTCTAAAAGCAATACACGACGCTCACAAGCAGGATGTGTACGCTGAAATAAAAATCGACCTATAGGTTGTCGCCCAATATGCTGAAATAAACGGGCACGTTTTTGTAAGCTTAAAATCGGGAAAATACTTTTAGCTTTGACCCATGCATCTGCATCACAACCATATAAAAGGCTTTCACGTACCCATGCTGTATGTTGATACGGCATCTGCATCCATTGACTATCAATAAATGTTAAACGTTGAAAACGTTCCTGAGTAGGCACAACCTTAAATACACCACCTGCAAATTCAGTCAGTTGTTGTGTAAGCGAACCTTCAGCATAAAGCCATTTTTTTAAATGTTCAGGAATATCAGAAATCTGTTTGGGGCAGGAAGCAATCAATGTCATTTCCTTGAAATGTTAAATAAAGAAAAGCATCATTTAGAATAATCACAAAATAATGTCAATTTTTATAAAGTATATCAAGATGGTGACAAGCTGTGTTGTTATTGCCCGATTCTCATAAAAAATCTAGGCAATAACACAGTTTTGTAGGGTTAAATGATCTTTAACCTAAAGAAAAATAGATAAAACTTAACCTTGGAAATAACGTAAATCTAAACGACCTTCATAAACATTTGCAGTTGGACCTGTCATCCAAACCACATCGCCTTCTTTCCATTCAATGTGCAATGTACCGCCTGCAAGCTCAATTTCCACTTGATTAGACAATAAACCACGACGTATGCCCGACACTGCCGCAGCACAAGCACCTGTGCCACATGCCATGGTTTCACCCACACCACGTTCAAAGACACGTAAACGCGCATGTTTTTCATCAATGATTTGCATAAATCCTGCATTTACACGCTGAGGAAAACGCGCATGTGACTCAACTTGACGACCAATATTTTCAACATCAGCCGTTAAAACATCAGAAACCACGGTGACTGCGTGCGGATTTCCCATGTTGACAACATCAATCGTCAACTTTTGTTCATTGGCTAAATCGATGTCATATAAAGCATCTGCTTCTTCCGCAACAAATGGGATTTCAACAGGTAAAAACTTCGGATAGCCCATATTGACACGTACCCAACCATTTGCACCGATCTCAGGCTCTACAATTCCTGCACAGGTTTGCACCTTAAATTTGGTTTTATTGGTTAACTGACGCTCATGTACAAAACGCGCAAAACAACGTACACCATTACCACACTGTTCGACTTCAGAACCATCTGCATTGAAAATACGATATTTAAAATCGACATTTGGAAAATCAGGTGGTTCAACGATCAATAGTTGGTCAAAGCCCACACCAAAATGACGGTCAGCCAAACGACGAATTGTAGCGGTATCAAAAAAAGCACGTTGGCTGATCAGGTCAACCACCATAAAGTCATTGCCCAAGCCATGCATTTTAGTAAATTCTAATAACATCTTCATTTACTCCTTAAGGCAATAACTGTTCATTTTCCCAAAGTGATTCAATCGTTTCACGCTGACGAATCACATGTGCTTGATCGCCATCCACCATGATTTCAGCAGCACGTCCACGACTGTTGTAGTTTGAGCTCATCACAAAGCCATAAGCCCCTGCACCCATAACTGCCAAAATATCATTTTCTTGTAATGCTAAATCACGCTCTTTTCCTAAGAAATCACCCGTTTCACAAATCGCACCGACAAGATCCCATGTTTTTGTTTCAACATCGGTACGAGGTGTAACCGCTTGAATGTCCATCCATGCTTGATATAAAGACGGACGAATTAAGTCATTCATTGCTGCATCAATAATTGCAAAATTACGATGATTGGTCGGTTTCAACAAATCAACTTTGGTCAGCAATACACCTGCATTGGCAGAGATACTACGACCTGGCTCCATATAGACTTTTAAGCCAAGTTTTTCTAAAGCAGGACGCATTGCATTGGCATATTCAGTCACTGTAGGCGGTGTTTCATCTTTATAGGTCACACCTAAACCACCACCAATGTCGATGTGTTTTAGATTGATGCCAAGTGCTTTCAACTGTTCAATCATGGCAATCACACGATCAAGTGCATCAACAAAAGGCTGTGTTTCTGTCAACTGTGAACCAATATGACAGTCGATGCCCACAACATCAAGATTTGGTAAAGACGCTGCATATTGATAGGTTTCAAAAACGACATCTGAAGGAATACCAAATTTATTTTCTTTTAACCCTGTTGAAATATACGGATGTGTTTTCGCATCTACATCTGGGTTTACACGTAAAGAAATCGGTGCTTTTTTGCCAAGTTGTGCTGCAACTTTTTGAATACGATCAAGTTCAGCATAAGATTCAACATTAAAACAAGCAATGCCCACTTCTAAGGCTTTTTGAATATCTGCTTCTTGTTTACCTAAACCAGAAAATACAATTTTTGAAGCATCGCCACCTGCGGCTAACACACGTGCAAGCTCGCCACCTGTCACAATATCAAAACCTGAACCTAGTTTTGCCAGTACATTCAATACCGCAAGATTTGAGTTTGACTTCACCGCAAAACAAATTTGATGATCGATAAATGCAAAAGCTTTATCCATATCTAAATAATGTTTTTCAAACGTTGCTTTAGAATAAACATAAAGCGGTGTGCCAAATTGCTGTGCAAGCTGATCTAAAGAACATTGCTCTGCATGCAATACCCCATTAATGCGGGAAAAACTCATGAATGTATCCTTTCAATAAAAAACTATAAAAGCTTTAGTTAGTGGTGACTTCTGATGCAGCAGCAACATCGACTGAATCTGTCACCTTACGATCTGAATGAGATGCCTTAGGCGCTGCATTTGGATAAAGCAAATATTTTGCACGTTGATCGTAATTTGGGTCATTTGGAAGTTGTAAAGCGCCTGATTGACCACACGCTGTTAATAAGAGACTTATTGACAACAAAGCGATTTTGTTTGAAATAGCGCGCATCTGTATATCCAATACAATGTTTAACCAAAGTATAGCGTGATCATTCAGATGATAAAAGTCAAAGCCTATGATTTACTCATCGGCTTTTAACATAAGTGAAATTGATAAATTTGCTAAATTATTCTGTATGCTCTCCAACACTGTCTAATGCTTTTTGAATCGCATTTTTAGCAATGTCATAAGATAAATACCTGTATAAATCATGCAAGGCTTGTCTACCACTTTCACCATGCTGTAATAATACATAGATGGCTGTATTTGCTAAATTGGTGCTATTTGCACCGATCCCCGCAATTTTACGATAACCAATCTGTACAACACGACTTAATAATGCAATCACTTCTGGTTGTGTAGGCAATAACAATAAAAACCACAACACGCCTTTCAAGGTATTTTCATTTTTACTGTCAAATATACGCATATTTCGCGGTGAATTTTGCTCAATCAATGTCATCCAGCCTGACACACGCTGTACATAAGCATCCTGAATAGATGACTGTAAAATTTCTTCGGCTTTTTTTAACCATTTTTGACTGGGTTTTTTCGTACTTACATGGTCTACATGCTGCCAAAATATCTGCCAATCTGCTTTTTTGTCTGTATCAAAAGCTGAAAATTCTTGTTGTAAAATATCCACCCAAACCAAAGGCATCTCACTATAAAATGCCCTGCTTGGCGTCACCGCAGACAGCGGTAATTGATATTCGATATCTGCATTTTGCGCAGAACTGAGTGTATTTTGCTGCGTAAATGCTACTGCCAACTCGCTGACTTTGTGTTGAATTTGTTCCAAACGGCGCATAGCTATAGACTGGGTACTATGTTTGGTAAACTGAATCTGTTGCATCGCCTCTACAATGACATGATTCAATTGTTGCGCTTTGGCAACTTTTTCAATTGAAAATGCTAAATGTAAAATAAAAGGTTTGGCATAAATCATTTTTTGAATAATTAAATCAAAATTTTGCACTAATTTTTCTAAAATTTCAGTTTGATTTAAACGTTTGTCTTTTTGTTCCATTAACACAAAAAATAACTGCTTACTGACCCAATAGTGAAAATACGCTTCTTTTTCAATCGCAAATAAAAATAAATTTAAAATTTCTTCAGGATATGTTTTCACGATCTGCAATTGTAAGCCTTTGATTAAAGGCTCACGCTCATCATAATTCAAAGCCTGATAAGGACCTAAAAGGTCAATATATGCATCCAAGAAATCAAGTAAGCCTGCTGGAAAATGAAAATCTCCCTGATGATAAAGCTGTTGTAAATCCCAAAATTCTTGTGTTTTTTCTAAAATCTCTTTGAGATTTAACAGACCTTTTACCAAATATTCATGATAGGTATGCTGCCTTAAAAAATAGGGTTTACCCAAATCATATAATTCATTCAACAATGCAATGAGTTGTTGCCTTTGCTCAGGATGATCTCGATAAAAATTCGCGATCGCTTGTGCTCTTGGTACATAATGAATTTTATATTCAGAAATCGGCAAAACTGCTTCTAAACTTTCGATATAGTCAACACACAATGCCAACAATGCTGAAGGCTGCTGCTGATATTTTTCCTGAATTAAGCTTAACCATGTTTGATATCCTGCTCTAATTTCATGATTATGTGCCAGTCCATGCACACGTTGTATGTCTTGCAAATGTCTTTGTAAATATTCTTGATCATGACTCATGTTTATTTTCCCCCTTTTTATTTTGAATCAATATTTTAATATAGAGATTTGTTGTCTTCTAGAGCAAAAAATAAATCATAAAAAGTATAACGACATTCTTTGTCGCATAAAAAATACCCTATGAAAACATAGGGTATTTTAAAATTTCATTACGAAGAATAAGCACTATTTTTTCTTATAAAAAAAGAAATAACCGATGGCTAAAATCACCAACCATATTGGACTAACACGTAGAGCTTGTGCAGTAACTTCATCTTTTGATAGGACATAAATCATTCCAATAAAGAATAAAATCACCACATAACACGTTAGAGGACCACCAGGTAATTTGAAAATAGATTTTTGATGTAATTCTGGGCGAGTTTTATAATAAACCAAATAACTCCACAAAATAATAATCCAAACCAAGATAAATAAAATTGTAGATAAGGTTGTTGCTAAGGTAAATGCTTTCACAGTATCAGGTACAACATATTGTAACCCAGCACCTAACAATAAACATACACCAGAGAAATACAAAGCATTCGCAGGAACAGCACGACCATTCAACTTGCCAAAAGCTTTCGGACCTTGTTCTTCACGAGATAAACCAAACAACATTCGACTTGTAGAAAAGACACCGCTGTTCATTGATGACATCACAGATGATAACACCACTAAATTCATAATAATTGCGGCTGCGGCAATACCAGCTTGACTAAATAAATTAACAAACGGGCTGACTTGCGGATCAATCAAATCCCATGGCGTTACTGACATCACAATAACCAACGCCAATACATAAAAAATAATGATACGGACTGGAATTGAGTTCACTGCTTTTGGTAAATTTTTCTCTGGATCTTTGGTTTCTGCGGCTGTAGTCCCGACTAATTCAACACCAACAAAAGCAAAAATTGCAATTTGGAAACCCGCAAGAAAACCATCAAAACCTTTAGGGAACATTCCACCATGATCCCATAAGTGTGTAAATGAAGCGACATGCCCTGTTGTAGATGTAAAATCAGTAAAAATCATCCACAGACCTACAGCAATCAAAACAAGAATGGCGATAATTTTGATTAAGGCAAACCAAAACTCTAACTCACCAAAAAGTTTTACTGTCACCAGATTCAGCCCCATAATGAAGAAAATTGCAGCAATACTGATCATTGCCCCTTCAATAGGTGAAAATGCTTCACCACCATTAAAAAATTGTAAATAATAAATAATGGCTGATAAGTCTGCGATTCCGATTGTGATCCAGCACAACCAATACGTCCATCCAACAAAATAACCTGCCCAAGGACCAATTAAATCAGTGGCAAAATCAATAAACGACTTATATTTCAAGTTAGAAAGTAATAATTCGCCAAGCGCGCGCATGACAAAAAACACCATCAAACCAATGATCATATAAATAAATAAAATCGAAGGACCCGCTTTACTAATGGTCGAACCAGAGCCCATAAATAGCCCCGTACCAATCGCACCACCAATTGCAATCAACTGCAAATGACGGTTGGATAAACTCCGTGCGAGCTCCCCATTTTCATTGGAGGAAGTGTAATTTCCGTTTGACATTTTTAATTCATCTTTCGTGTTAACTCGCACAAATTAGCTTAATTTTGCAAAAAAATAAAAAAAAATATTCGACTTGACTACTTATTGCACATCTGGTTTTTAAAGTGTTTTCCATTTTTTACCAATCAATAATTTACTGATTTTATTTCACTTTACGAATTACTATAAAAATCAACCATTAAAACTGACTGCATTTCTACAAAATTTAAAATCTGAAATGACTTGTAACTTAAATAAATCTATGTCAAAAAAGAAATCATTGGAAAAAACAATATGTCCTTATGCGCTTGTTTTATAAAGTTCATATTATTTCAGTGATATGAATTCAAAGATAATAAGTAACAAAACACGGAT
Source organism: Acinetobacter sp. R933-2 (assembly GCF_030325485.1). Lineage (NCBI taxonomy): Bacteria > Pseudomonadati > Pseudomonadota > Gammaproteobacteria > Moraxellales > Moraxellaceae > Acinetobacter > Acinetobacter sp. R933-2. The sequence goes on along the minus strand of NZ_JACAIJ010000004.1, from coordinate 214,841 downwards.
GGCATAGCTTTTGCTTTATTAGAGCTAAGCTAAATTCAGAATGGAAATAACAAAGAAGAAGTATTATGCAAAATTTACAATCCCTGATGGAAACACTTAGCGGCTGGGTATGGGGTCCATACATGCTCATCCTTATTGTGGGTACAGGTATTTTCCTGACATTTCGGCTACTGTTTTTACAATTTCGTTTATTGCCTTTGGCATTCAAACAAGTTTTTGGCAAACATGACAAAGCGAAAAGTGCAGATGGCGACATTTCTCAATTCGCAGCATTAATGACCGCCTTATCTGCCACTATTGGTACAGGTAATATTGCAGGGGTTGCAACTGCATGCGTACTTGGTGGACCAGGCGCGGTTTTTTGGATGTGGATCACTGCTTTAGTCGGTATGGCAACAAAATATGGAGAAGGTGTTTTAGCTGTTAAATATCGAATCAGCAATGAAAAAGGCGAAAAATCAGGCGGTCCAATGTACTACATTGAACGTGGCTTAAAATGGAAATGGTTGGCTTTAATTTTTGCACTATTTGGTACTTTAGCTTCATTTGGTATTGGTAGTTCAGTGCAATCGAATACTGTTGCTTTAGCTGTAGAGAATAGCTTAGGTATCCAAACATGGATCACGGGTATTGCCATTACTGCTTTCTCTGCTCTTGTGATTTTAGGGGGAATTAAATCGATTGCTAAAGCGGCATCTTTTATTGTGCCTATCATGGCTATAGGCTATGTACTGGGTGGTTTGGTGATTATTTTATCCAATCTTGATTTGGTTATGCCTGCTTTAAGCTTGATTTTTCGTGATGCATTTACAGGTGAAGCCGTTGCTGGTGGTGCAATTGGTGCAGTGATTCGTTATGGTGTTGCCCGTGGTGTCTTTTCCAATGAAGCAGGTATGGGTTCTGCACCTATTGCTGCTGCTGCCGCAAAAACTGATCATCCTGTACGTCAAGGTCTAGTTTCAATGACAGGTACATTTATTGATACCATCATTGTATGTAGTATTACAGGCATTGTGTTGGTCATGGGTTATATCATGGCAGGCAACAGTTTTGGTGCTGAAACAGGTGCTGTACTCACCACACAGATTTTTGACCGTCTTCTACCGGGTGTTGGTGGTTGGATCGTGACATTTGGGATTATTTTCTTTGCTTATTCGACTATTTTAGGTTGGTGCTATTATGGTGAAAAATGTGCGACCTATTTACTTGGCGAAAAATTTGTTCTGATTTACCGCATTATTTATATCATCAGTGTTTTCGTGGGTACAGTGGCTACACTCGATCTGGTTTGGCTATTTGCAGATACATTTAACGGTTTAATGGCTGTACCGAACTTAATCGCATTACTGTTACTTTCTGGTGTGATTGCCAAAGAAACCAAAGATTTTATTGCTAAACGTAAATCGGGTGAATTGTATTAAATACTTCAAAATTTAATCCCCTATTTCCACATGAGAGCGACTTAAATAGTCGCTCTTTTTGGTTGGCTGACTGTGGAATCAACAAAATCTATTGTATAGTCAAAATAATTTTCATGTGTACTGAACTTATTTATGGCTAAAGTTAAAACTGTTTATCGTTGTGAACAATGTGGTACAGACCATTCTAAATGGGCAGGGCAATGTTCAGACTGTGGTGAATGGAATTCTTTAACTGAAGTACGTATTGAACCTGCTGTAACACATCGTGCCAAACCAATGGGCGGTGGTTATGCAGGACAAGCGGCAAATGTTACTTTACTCAATAAAATCACAGTATCTAATGAAACACGCTTAGCAACGGGAATTAGTGAATTTGATCGTGTTCTTGGTGGTGGTCTGGTCACAGGTTCAGTGGTATTAATTGGTGGTGATCCCGGTATTGGTAAGTCCACCATTTTATTACAAACAGCAACCCACATGGCGGCTGTAAATAACTCTGCTTTATATGTCACAGGTGAAGAATCACTCTCTCAAGTTGCCCTGCGCGCAAACCGTTTAGATCTGCCTACAGATAAACTACAAGTTATGGCAGAAACCTGTGTAGAGCGTATTTGTGAAACCTTGGCGCAACTGCGTCCATCCGTTGCAATTTTAGACTCGATCCAAACTTTATATACTGAAACGCTACAATCTGCACCTGGTGGTGTTTCACAAATCCGTGAATCTGCCGCACTCCTCACTCGTTTTGCTAAAAATAGTGGAACTGCTTTATTTATTGTGGGTCATGTCACTAAAGAAGGTTCTCTTGCAGGTCCTCGTGTACTTGAACATATGGTTGACTGTGTCCTATATTTTGAAGGTCAGTCTGACTCACGTTATCGTATGATTCGTGCAGTGAAAAACCGTTTTGGTGCGGTGAATGAACTCGGTGTGTTTGGTATGACAGACAAAGGGCTAAAAGAAGTTGCCAATCCATCAGCAATTTTTCTTAGTCGCTATGATGAAGCCATTCCTGGTTCTGTAGTCATGATCAGTCGTGAAGGTACACGCCCACTTTTGGTTGAAGTGCAAGCCCTAGTAGATGATGCTCACGGTCAACCACGTCGTGTCGCCTTAGGCTTAGAGCAAAACCGTTTAAATATGTTACTTGCTGTGATGCACAGACATGGTGGTGTACAAACTTCAGGACAAGATGTTTATGTCAATGTCGTTGGTGGCTTAAAAATCACTGAAACAGGCTCAGACTTGGCTGTATTACTAGCATGTGCTTCTAGTTTACGCTCCAAAGCACTTCCCCAACAATTAGCAGTATTTGGAGAAGTTGGCTTATCAGGTGAAATTCGTCCTGTACCGAATGGTCAAGAACGCTTAAAAGAAGCCATCAAACATGGCTTTAAATTTATTATTGTGCCACGTGCCAATGCACCACAAAAACCTATTGCTGGTGTACAGATTATTGCTGTTGCTCGCTTACATGAAGCTTTAACTGAAGCGATTCAATTAAGTGATGAACATAGTTAAAGAAATCGTTGTTTTTATGTGAATAACTGTGCAAAAAACTGTCGATCATTCTTGATATTTCTCCTAAAAGGCGTCATATATAGAAGTTATATTTCTCGTTATATTGAATAGGAAAACGCAATGGAAGTTCGACAGCGTAGTTTAATGGCTGGTGTATTAATGGCAGCATTGGTGGTTGCACCTTTAGCAGAAGCTAAACGAGCAGGTGGTGGTAAAAGTCATGGCATGAGCCGTTCCGCTACGCCAAGTCAGTCTTATTCACAACCGCGACAAGCTACGCCTGTACAACAACCAATGCCTGCTCAAAATACCCAACAGAAGTCAGGTTCTGGTGTAGGTAAAATGGTTGCTGCTGGTGTTGCAGGTGCAGCAGTCGGTGCAATTGCCGCAAATGCAATGGCAGATGACAACAATACAAATCCTCAAGCACAAACCAATGATGCAGAGTTAGCAAAACAACAAGCTGCTGCTCAGCAAGAAGAGGAAAAAGGTGGAATCCCAAGTTGGATTTGGCTCATTCTCATCGCAGGTGGTGCTTTCTTCTTGTTCCGTAAATTTGGTGCAAAAAAAAAATTAGCAGCAACTAATCCATACGCACCAAATAATGCAGGTCCAACAAGCGCTCCTTTTGGTAAATCAACTGCACCAAATCACCAAGACAATACCAATATTTTTGGTCAGTCGGTGGCAGGTGGTGCAGCAACTCAAGCACCGTTTGGTTCTGCATCAACACAAAGTGGCAATCAACTTCCAGATGGTACTGAACCTGCGGCATTTTTACGTATCGCACGTCAACGCTTCAACCATATTCAGTCTATGAATACAGCAAGTAATATTAGTGAGATTCAACGTTATTTAACACCTGATCTTTATCAGTCTATGTATAGCGATATCATGGCAAATCAAGATCAAGACGTTGCTGAATTCTCTAATTTAAATGCAATGGTGACAGATTCTGCGACTGAAAATGGACAATACATTGTCAGTGTTCGTTTTACAGGTACAGTGAGTGAAGACTTAAATAGTCAACCTGTGCCTTTTACTGAAATTTGGCATTTTGTTAAACCAGCAGGTTCTACACAAGACTGGCTCGTTGGTGGTATTCAACAAGCATAATTTTAATTTTCCAATCAAAAAACCAGTGCTCGCCACTGGTTTTTTATTTTCAAAATAATAACTTATAAAAATTAATTCGATAAAGAAAACTCAACCAAAGCATCAACATGAATATGTGTAGTATCAAAAATAGGAACTTGCAAATCTTGCTGTTGAATCAGTAAACCAATTTCTGTACACCCCAAAATAATGCCTTCAGCGCCTTGCTGCAACACCGTTTGAATGATCCTTAAATATTCATGTTTAGATGATGCATTTATTTTGCCACGACATAATTCCTGATAAATGACATCATGAACGATCATTTGATCGGCAAGTGTTGGCGTTAAAACCTTAATGCCTTGTGCAATGAGTCTAGCCTTATAAAAATCTTGCTGCATAGTAAATGCAGTTCCCAATAAACCCACACATTGAATATTTTGTTTTTTGATGACCTGAGTGGTTGCATCAACAATATGTAAAAAAGGGACTTGAACTGCACTTTCGATTTGTTCAGCAACTTTATGCATCGTATTGGTACATAGCGCAATCACCTCTGCGCCAGCGAGTTCCAACTGCATTGCGAGTTGTGCAAGATATTGCCCTGCTTCATCCCAACGATTTTCTCTTTGTAATTGTTCAATTTCATGAAAATCAACACTACTTAAAATCACTTTTGCAGAATGTAAACCACCATATGACTGCTGAATTTTACGATTGAGTTGTTGATAATAAATATCTGAAGATTCCCAACTCATTCCACCAAGTAAACCAATTGTTTTCATTTTCAGTTCATTCATCGCATTTTATGGTTAATTTTTTAACATAAACGCTTTAGAAGACAAAACAAATCGTGAGATAACAATTTAAAAGCCAACAAAAAGCCCTGAAAAATCAGAGCTTTTTAGACTATGTCATGTTAGCGTTTAGGCAAAGGAATATATTGTGAATCAGTTTGCTCAATCTGACGTTCACCTACTTTCACATTTAAATCAAGTGTTTCTTGTCCACGTACAACTTCAACTTTGATATGTGAATTTGGTGCTTGTAAAGCAACGTAATTAATTAAATGTGATGTTGAAGTAATCACTTCATCATTGACTTTAACAATGCGATCGCCAATTTTTAAGCCAGCATCGGCAGCAGGTCCTTGTTTCAGTACGTCTGCAACCACTACACCTGTTTGACGTGGAGCAAGAACATCGACTTGCGCTGGTGGAACTAAACTAATTCCTAACCAACCACGAATCACTCGACCATCTTTTAAAATAGAATTTAAAACTTGTTGACAAATTTTTGCAGGAATCGCAAAACCAATGCCTAAAGAGCCACCTGATTGTGAAAAAATCGCAGTATTTACCCCAATCAAATTACCTGCAACATCAATCAATGCCCCACCAGAGTTTCCAGGGTTAATAGCTGCATCTGTTTGAATAAAGTCTTCATAAGTGTTAATTCCTAAGTCAGAACGACCTGTTGCAGAAATAATACCTTGTGTGACGGTTTGCCCTACACCAAAAGGATTACCAATCGCAAGAACAACATCACCAACTTCATTACCACTGAGTTTAAACGGTAATACAGGCAAACTCTCTAATTCAATTTTAATAACAGCCAAATCTGTATCAGGATCAGTTCCAATGACTTTGGCTTCAGCCCGACGACCATCTTGCAATGCAACCACAATTTGATCTGCTTGTGCAATTACATGATTATTCGTCAAAATATAACCATCAGGACGAACAATCACGCCTGAACCTAAACTATTTTCATTTTGCCCTTGAGACTGTTCAGGAATTTGATTACCAAAAAACTCACGGAATGCAGGATCATTTAACAATGGATGATTTTGTTTTACTTTTTGTGTTGTAAAAATATTAACCACTGCTGGCGCTGCGACTTTTACCGCAGCATTATAGGAAACCACACCACCCGTACGAGATGTATCGACTAATGGCTCAACCTTTTCAGCTGGCATTTTTACACCATCTGATGCAATTGGTGCTTTTGGTTGTTGTAATTTTTGCCATACAGCAAAACTAATAATTACTAGGATGAGTAACACCCAAGGTAGCCATGTAAAGGTGCGGCGCACTTTTTCGCTCCTCTTCAGAATTTTTTAATTCATTGATGTGAAAGTATTTTCAATATTGTAATCTAATTCAATAAATAAACCTAAAAAACACAAAGAGTTTTGTTCAGCTTTAGTTACAATTTACAGTTAGGTTTAACCCGATCTTTGTTTAGTCATGATTTATATTTCATATAATCAAACTCAGCAATGTACATTCCCATATCATCTAAGTTAAAAACTTTAATTTTCACTCAATTTAATCAGAGTCATATGGCAAATTTAAATGAAATAATCCAATGGTGTAACCAAACTTTAAAAACGCATGAATTTAAAGACTATGCTCCTAATGGTTTACAAATCGAAGGAAATATCGAAGTCAAAAAAATTCTTTGTGCGGTTACTGCATCACAAGATGCCATCAATGCAGCAATTGAACAAAAAGCTGATCTTCTCTTGGTTCATCATGGCTATTTTTGGAAAGGTGAACCTTACCCAATTACGGGTATGCGTGGAAAACGAATTAAAGCATTGATTAAAAATGATATTTCTTTATTAGCTTATCATCTTCCTTTAGATTCACATCCAACACTTGGCAATAACGCAGCAATTGCTGAAATTTTAGATTTAGAAAATTTAGAAGCACTTGACCCAACTGAACGCAACCCAATAGGTAATATTGGTAATCTAAAAACTGCAATGTCACCAGATCAATTTAAAAATTATGTTTCTGAAAAATTGGGTTTTGATGCGATTCATTTGCCTGCTGAAAAGACACAAATTCAAAAAATAGGCTTTTGTACAGGTGGCGCGCAAGATTTTATCTCTAAAGCTGCTGCAATGAATTGTGATGCTTATATTTCAGGTGAAGTGAGTGAACGTACTTTTTATGAAGCACAAGAATTAAATGTACATTATTTTGCCTGTGGACATCATGCAACTGAGCGTTATGGCGTACAACGATTAGGCAAAGCTATTTCAGAACACTTCAATATTGAGTATAGTTATTTCGAATTAAATAATCCGATTTAATGGCGGCTCAAAAGTTAAATTTGAATGAACATAAAAACATTCAAATAGAAAGCTTTTTTGCCAAAAATAATGGCTGTTTTTTAACATTTTCTTTATACGTATTAAATCGAAATAAATTGTGTATTGTTATTTAACAAGCTGCGCAATTATTTGAAGAATCTATTACAATAAAGCCACTTAATGTTAAAACCCAGCAAAATGCAAGGAATTTAAAACATGACAACCATTACTTTACCTGCGCTTCCATACGGTTATGATGACCTCGCTCCGCACATCAGCAAAGAAACTTTAGAGTTTCACCACGATAAACACCACAACACTTATGTTGTTAACTTAAACAACCTCATTGCTGGTACAGACCTTGAAGGTAAATCTTTAGAAGAAATCATCACTGCTGTTGCAGGCGATGCATCTAAAGCAGGTGTTTTCAACAATGCGGCTCAAGTTTGGAACCACACTTTCTACTGGAACTGTATGGCTAAAAATGGTGGCGGTAAAGCGACTGGCGCTTTAGCTGCTAAAATTGATGAAGCTTTCGGTTCTTACGAAAAATTCGCTGAAGAATTTGCTGCTGCTGCAACAACTCAATTTGGTTCAGGTTGGGCTTGGTTAGTTGCTGACAAAGTAAATGGCGACCTTTCTATCCTTAAAACTTCAAATGCTGATACTCCACTTGCTCATGGTAAAGTTGCTGTACTCACAATTGACGTTTGGGAACACGCTTATTACATCGACTTCCGTAATGCACGTCCTAAATATATCTCTACTTTCCTAGAAAGCTTAGTGAACTGGGACTATGCAAATGCTAAATATGCTGGTCAAGAAGCTGGTGTAGAGAAATAATTTACTTTTTTATAAAGTAAATAAAAAGCCAGTCGGTGCAAACTGACTGGCTTTTTTTTAATGCATTTTTACATCTGTGGATTCAAAAATTAAGTAAACTTGATCTAAGACTTAAAATGTCCTTGATATCTTTGTGTTGAACGCATTAGACCTTTTTATTTTTCACTGATTCATCAGCCAATTTATAAATCAGATCTTGCATTGCAAGCATTTTGTCACGATTAGCATGATCCCAAGGATGAAAATTAGGACGAAAATAATCAATATAATTACCCAATTGCTTTCTTAAAGCACCCACTTCACCAAACGTATATTTGTACGCTTTACGCCAACTAGAAAGATCAGTCAATTTTTTCTCATCCATCACGATCTTGGTAAAGACAGGTAGTACAAGCCCCCAGAATACAATTGTTGCAAGTACTAAACCTAAACTACGGACTGCGTAGGCATAAGGTCCATGTCCCATAGCAGTATTCCACACATCGAAAGCAACGGCTTTATGTTCAGTTTCTTCAAAGGCATGCCAACGCCAAATATTGGCATAATTTTCTTCAGCACCATCAAAGAGTTCAGGAATTTGTAACACAGAATCTGCTAATAGTGCAGTAAAATGTTCTAATGCAATTGTCGCACTCAGCCAAAAATATTCTGGTGTATGCTTTTTGATTAAACCAAAAATATCCAAAACAAAAGCTTCAAATTTTGGTGCAATGGTATTTCGATCAAACAAGGCACTATTATAGTCTTCATGCTCACGACCATGCATCGCTTCCTGACCAATAAAAGCAGTCAATGCTTTTTGCAAATCAGGGTCTTGCACTAGATCTCGGTGCGCACGCACAGCATCAATAAAGAAACGCTCACCAATAGGCAAAACAATTGAAAATGTATTGAGCAATGCGGTAAAAATTGGTCCCGCCGAAGTATGCCAGTCCGCAATACGATCGGCTGGTAAATCAAATCGTACATCACGACGAATGGGTAATGGCTCATGATATACGGTGGATTTTATAAGTTTCTGTAAAATGCCCATAGCTTCATCCTATCTATTTATTTGAATAAGTGTGATGTCCCAAACAAAATTGTACTCTTTTGAGCACAATCTTCTATATCATTTCAACTCAATTCCATGTCATATCAACTCATTTCCATCAATTTTTCAGTCACGACGGTACATGGTAATGACACAAGCACCACCTAAGCCAAGATTATGCTGTAAGGCAATTCGAGCATTTTCCACCTGACGGTTACCTGCTGTGCCACGGAGTTGCCACACCAGTTCGGTACATTGTGCCAAGCCAGTTGCACCGAGTGGATGACCTTTGGACAGCAAGCCACCAGATGGATTGGTGACATATTTTCCACCATAGGTATTGTCAGCATCCCAAATGAATTTTTCCGCCTCACCCTCAGGGCATAAACCCAAAGCCTCGTAAGTCAGTAACTCATTTGCCGTAAAACAATCATGTAATTCAATCACATCAACATCTTCTACACCTACACCTGCTGCTTCATAGACTTGTTTCGCAGCGTGTTTGGTCATGTCATAACCGACCATTTTAATCATACTTTTTTCTTCAAAACTTGAGGCATAATCTGTGGTCATCGACTGCGCTGCGATATAAACAGGGTTGGAAATACCATGTTTTTTGGCAAATTCATCTGAACAGAGAATGACTGCACCTGCACCACAGGTCGGAGGGCAACATTGGAAACGGGTCAAGGGATCAAAGACTTCATCCGATGCCATGATTTCATCCAATGACAATACCTGACCGAACAAAGCGTATGGATTCTGACTGGCGTGTTTACGGGCTTTTACCGCAATTTGTCCAAAGGTTTCTTTTTTGGTGCCGTGCAACCAACGATATTCACGACCTGCGCCACCGAACATTTGTGCTGCAGGCGGTGCTGAATTGAAACCTTGTACATCCAACATGACTTGGGCATGTTGTCCCATTGGTGGTTCACGGTCATTGAATTTTGCTCCCAATGCGCCCTTTTCCATTTTTTCAAAACCCAGTGCAAGAACACATTCAGCCAAACCACCCTCGATGGCTTGACGTGCTAAATACAACGCACTCGAACCAGTTGAGCAGTTGTTATTGACATTGACAATGGGTACGCCTGTTAAACCCAACTCATAAGCCGCACGCTGTCCACAGGTTGAATCACCATAGACATAACCTGCAAACACTTGCTCGATTTCGTTATAGTTAATGCCTGCATCTTTCAGTGCATTTTGCCCTGCTTCTTTTGCCATGACATAATATTCTTCACTTGCACCCGGTTTGGCAAACTTGGTCATCCCAACACCGATGACATTGACACGTCTTTTCATTTCTTATTCTCCAATGTATCGCATTTTCCAAACTATCCTTTTGTAGAAAATGCGATGACTTTATTCATTTATATTGAGATGGATTAATTGCTTAAACCTTGTAGGAATTGCATCTGATGAACCAGTCGAATATCACCATTCACTTTGACCTCACCATGCTGATATAAGTCACGAATCTCACGCTGATTCGTCACCAACTCCGCCAAATGATGATCACTCAATGTTAAGATCACATCGGCATTGGCATCATTGCCCTGCGTGACACTTCCATTGGCTAAATTCACCGTCCACGACTCATTTGGTTCTGTGATGTTGAATTGATATGAATGATTGCTATTGCTTTCACCCTGTAAACGATTTTTCAAAGCATTGAAAATTTCAGGCGCTTTAGCTACTTTAGGCGTTGCATTACTCGTTGAAGCAGTTGTTGTCGTTGCACCTGAAGCCACTCGTGCATCGCGTGCTTGATCAACCAACTTCTTATCCATGTCCTGCAACACAGTTAATTTGTTGGAAGCCATAACATTGCCACCAATTTTCAACTGACCACCGAAGAATAACTTCTGTACAGAAGCAAGATCACCACCAAACACGGTTGGAATATGTTCTTCATCCAATTCCAGTGTCACATCAGGATTGGCAATGTCACCTGCACCAGCACTGCCTGCACCATTTTTTAGGTCAATAAACCAGACCGAATCAGGATTTTTAATCTTGAATAAGAATGAAGTTTTGGTTTTATCAACAAGATCTGCTTTGGACTGAATATGTTGATTCACCGCAGTAAAAACATCAGCAAGGGTAATTTCTGTATTGACCGATGGCGTTGCATCTGTATGAGTAGATGATGAGCTTGAACTGTCTGCACTGGCTAGGCGTTGATTTTTTGCTTCGCTAAACAATTTAGATTCAATCTCTTGCAGGACGATCAACTTATTGGAAGCCATGACATTGCCACCGATTTTAAGTTGACCACCAAAGAATAATTTCTGTACATCGGCAAGTGAACTGGTCACGACCGTTTCAAGATGCTCTTCATCCATTTCCAAAGTGACATCAGCATTGGAAATTTCACCTTGTGTGCATGAGCCTGCGCCATTCTTCAAATCCAAAGTCCAAACAGAATCAGGATTTTTCAGTTTGAATAAGAATGAAGTCTTGGTTTTATCGACCAATTCAGGGTGTTGTGCAACATATTCACCAATCACTTTAAATACATCTTTGGCAATGAGGCGATCAGGTTCAGCCGATGCTTGAACTTGTGCAGATGGCGCTGAATCCTGAGCTGCTTTCGGCTTAGCTTTCGCCGTTGGAATTTCCGTATACAATTCAATGGCAGCGTTTTTAATCACCACTTCATTGCGTTCTTTGACCCACGTTTCAAAAATGATTTTAGTGTCGGATTCCTTCCACATCTTGGTGACCAAGGTATCACCCGGATAGACGCTCTTGGCAAAACGCACTTTGATGCTTTTAAAATAACGACCATCGTTATTGCTAAATGCTTTAATCACATGGCGACCACTGAAACCAAAAGTACATAGACCATGTAAAATCGGGCGATCAAAACCAAAGGCTTTGGCAAATGCAGGGTCTGCATGGAGCGGATTCCAATCGCCTGATAAGCGATATAAAAGTGTTTGATTGACATCGGTTTTTTCTTCAATCACGGCGTCAGGTTCACGCTCAGGTGCGACATTTTGTTCTATTGAATCACCACGCTCACCGCCCCAACCGCCTGCACCACGTACAAATGCCGTCATTTCGTTGTAAATCAGTTCTTCACCATTTTCATCTTTCGAGGAAATCGCGAAAGTCACTACCGCATTTGGGTCTTTATCGTAGGCACTTTTTAAGGTGAATGTATGCTGTAACTTGGCATGTGGCGGTAAAGGTCGCTTAATTTCAGTATATTGCTCACCATGCAACACACGGTCAAAGCCATAATTCATGCCCGGAAGCGTCACACCTTGTTTCGCCATTTGTAACATGGCATTCATTTGTGGCATCACACCATAGGTTGGAAATGCTTGGAATTCACTGCCCAACTCATAAACGTAAGCAAGTTCAGAGCTGTCGAGTGGATTTTGCGCTGCGCCAATACCCAAAGCATATAACGATAAATCACGCTCATCATAAGACGATTCAATTTCCAGTTTGGCTTTCGAAGCGACATCCAAGTCTATAAATTCATTACCACCCAAGTTTGGATGATTGATGCCTTCAAGAATTGGTGTGAACGATTCTGTGGTCGAAGTCGGATGAGTCGATTCTGTGAAATCGGTGATTTTGTCCCAATGACGTGCAACATCATCGATATTAAATGGGCGTTTATTTGGGAAAATATAACCTTCTGTACGTTCCCAACGCAGTTTGGCAATAAAACCTGCACCAACTTCAAATAAGCCTTTATTTTCCTGACAGTCTTCATGCGCTAGCCACGCCACTAACGGACTGACTGCTTCAGGTTTCAGCAAAGCCAATAAATCAGGTGGCATCACAGTTTCAGTCAATCGTGACGCTGCCAAAGGTGCAATAGTATTGACGAAAATGTTTTTACTACGCCCTTCTTCCGCTAAGCAATTGGCGAGTCCGAGAATCCCCAACTTTGCCGCACAGTAGTTGGCTTGCCCGAAGTTGCCATAAATCCCTGCCGCAGAGGTGGTCATGATGATCCGACCATAACCTTTTTCACGCATGATGGGCCAAGCCGCATGTGACACGCTTTCCGTACCATTCAAATGCACCCGCATGATCAAGTCCCAGTCTTCTTGGGTCATTTTGGCAAAGCTGACATCACGTAGAATACCTGCATTGTTAATGACAATATCGACTGTACCGAAATGATCTAAAGCGGTTTGGACAATGGCTTGACCATTTTCTACTGAATCATAGTTAGCAACCGCTTCACCACCTGCGACACGGATTTCTTCCACGACTTTATCGGCTGCTGAGGACGATTGTCCTGAGCCATGCGCACCACCACCTAAGTCATTGACCACCACTTTACAGCCACGTGCGGCAAGGGTTAGCGCATGTTGGCGACCCAACCCACCGCCTGCACCTGTCACAATGGCAACGCGTCCATCAAAACGTAATTCTGACATTTTCAATCCTTTTTCTAAATCTTGTTGTTCTAAGCAATTTGAATTTTTAATCTTGTTGTAAAATGATTGAATGATCACAGGAAATTTATAATGGAAGTCCCCTCTCCTTTATTAAAGGATGAGCGTAGCGCAAGAGGGTGAGGATTTATTTAAAAATATCAATCAACCCGATCTTTCTCTGAACTGTTTAAGCAACAAAAAAAGAACTTTCCAGAATTAAATTTCCATCATGCTAATCATTTTACTTTTACAAATACGTGAATCAAATCGTCCGTGAAATCAACTCTTTCATGATTTCATTGGTACCACCATAAATACGGTTTGGACGCATATCCAAGTACGCACGTGCAATTGGATACTCAAGCATATAGCCATAACCACCATGCAATTGCACACATTCATCGACAACTTTACACGCTAAGTCCGACACCCAATATTTTGCTGTGCATGCTGCTTCAATCGACAATTCATTTTTCAAGACTTGTTGCATACATTGATCTACAAAAGTACGAGCGATTTGTACTTCAGCACGCATTTCAGCCAGTTTAAAACGTGTATTTTGAAACACTGAAATAGGCTTACTAAATGCCTTACGCTGTTTGGTATATTCCACTGTGTTTGCTAAAGCATTTTCAGCACCTGCTGCACAGATAATCCCAATCATCATGCGTTCCCAAGCCAGTTCTTTCATGAGCATGATAAAACCCATGCCTTCCATACCGAGCAAATTACTTTTTGGTACACGCACATTGTCAAAAAATAATTCACATGTATCTTGACCATGCATACCGACTTTTTTTAACGGCTTACCTTTAGTAAAACCCTCTCGATCAGCTTCAATAATGATTAAAGAAACATTTTGAGCAGCATTTTCACTTTTACCTGTTTTGACTGCAACGACAGCAATATCACATAGATAACCATTCGTAATAAAAATCTTGGAACCATTAATAATGTAATCGTCACCATCTTCCACTGCTGTGGTGCGAATACTTTGTAAGTCCGAACCCGTACCCGGTTCAGTCATCGCAATTGCACCTACTGCTTCACCTGTTGCCATTTTTGGCAACCAGTATTGCTTCTGCTCTTCATTACCAAAATTATTTAAATAGTTTGCAACAATGTCTGAATGTAAGGAAAAACCTGACGAAGAATCTCCCACACGAGCTTGTTCTTCCATTAAAATCATCGAATACAAGCGATCTACACCTGAACCTCCATATTCTTCTGGCATAGTGCAACATAAAAAACCTAACTCACCCGCTTTATTCCAAAGATGACGATCAATGTGCTGTTGTTCTTCCCATTTTTCACGATGTGGTGCAATTTCAGTTTCAAAAAAACGACGTGCCGTTTGACGAAATTGTTCATGCTCTGCATTGAATAAAGTGCGTGGAATCATTGCAGGAATAGCTTGTGGAATATTTAAAACAGACATGATCTTTCCTTAATTTAACGTTATTTTTCTAGCATGTTAAGAAGTTATGAGTTTTTAAGATATAGATATAACTTCATCTTCTACTTTTAAAATGAGATCAAATATTCGTCAATTGTAATAAACATAGTCTACTGATTAAAAATGATGTTTTTTGCCAAAAAATATTTTAAGCAATACCAGTAATTTTTATAAAATCATGATAAATCGTGCTGTTTTTTTATCGTTACAATCATACTGATTTAGCTTAATAAAATGAATTATTTCAACTTTAGCTATATCTCATTAGAGTTATTTTTACTTTTTAAAAAACATGGAAAATAGGGAAATTAAGTTTCTAACATTAAAACTTCAATTGTAGAAATTTTTATTGATTAAATTTTCACAATAAAAAAAAGACCCTTGAATGATCAAGGGTCTTTTAAATATTTGGCGGAAGCGGTGAGATTCGAACTCACGGAGGACTCGCACCCTCGTCGGTTTTCAAGACCGGTGCATTAAACCGCTCTGCCACGCTTCCAATGGCGGCTATCATATAAATAAAAAATCAATTTGGCAAATGTTTTTATAAAAATATTGAACCAAGTGTACAAAATAAAATCAAATATCACTATTTAGATGATTTTTCAGGCTTTTCATATTCAATTGAGTTGATATACCAATTTTTTTTGCCTGATGGGGTTAATACTTCAACTTCATCATCCACTTGTTTAGTAAGTAGTGCCCTTGCCATAGGTGAATCTATAGAAATATTTTGAGGATGATGGTCATAAATTTCATCGACTCCAACAATTCTAAGCTTTTTCTTCTCTCCTTCATCATTCTCTATTTCCACCCAAGCTCCAAAATAAACTTTGCCCTCTTGTTCCACAGAAAAATCAATTATCCTTAATTCTTCCAAACGCTTTCCTAAATATCGAACACGTCTATCAATTTTCTTAAGTATTTGTTTATTATATTGATAATCTGCATTTTCAGAACGATCACCGAGACTCGCAGCCCAATTCACTTTCTGGGTAATTTCAGGACGTTCTTCATGCCATAAACGTTGTAATTCAGCAACTAATTGATCATGTCCAGTTCGGGTAATTAAGTTCGATTTCATGATGTCATCCCTTTACTTCAACAGCATAACTTTACATTTTGAAATAGGAAATTCTCGTTTTCCACACAAAATAAGTATATAAAATTTTTTCACTAACTAAATCAATCCATTATGTTACACAAATTAAATAATCTCAGTACAAAATTTGACATTTTAAATTTTCAACTTTATTATTCGCACATGTTTTAGGTTGCCTATTTTTTATACGATGTAGTTTTTCTACATAATCCTAATTTCCCATATGTCATTTTTTGAATGACGTCCATGCCTGCCCACCCTTATTGAATTTATCAACTTAAGAAAGTCTTGAGTCGTACTGGCTTTGTCTTTTGAGGGCATAAATTACTAGTAGCGGAGACAACATGCACAGTAATTCAACATCTGGATCGAGGTTAAAGCTTGATTCTTTTTTTTCCACTCTCCCATTAAAAGCCTTGGTTCTGGCTAGTGCATTTATTCCATTTCATAGTATTAATGCCACTAAAGTTAACCAATACAATAGTGTTGTCAACAGCAACAAATTGACTGTTGTAGCCGTATCAATGCCAACAATCGTGTTTAAAGATGGTCAATATAAACATGGTTTTGGTTATGATTTAGCGCATAGCTATGCACAAAATTTAAATGTGCAATTAGATTTTAAAACAGTTGCAGACAATGCCACAGCTTTAAAAATGATTGCGCAGGGAAAAGCAAATTTTGCCATTACAACAGCATCGACTGAACGTATTGAAGCAAAGAAATTAACCTCTTTTTCTGCTACTTGTGGTGACTTAAATAGCTTAAAAAAGAATGGTTTAAATACCGAAATCAATTGGGTTTTTAAACATGCTGATGACCCTTTGACAGAAGCCGCAAGTGGTTTTGTTTGTCAAAGTAAGCAAAATGGTTCTATCCAACAACTGGCTTCATTTTACAACCGTAATTTGTTGAAAAAAGATGATTGGAATATTATTCAACGCGATTTAAGCGCTCGACTTCCTATTTATAAAGCCAGTTTTCAACGCTCAGCACAACAATATGGTCTAGATTGGCATTTGCTCGCAGCCATTGGTTATCAAGAGTCATATTTAAAACCAAATTCTGTTTCTCCTACAGGAGTTCGTGGTTTAATGATGCTGACTCATGCAACAGCACGTGAAATGGGTGTTTCTAACCGAACTGACCCAAGTCAGAGCATCCAAGGTGGCGCAAAATATTTTAATCAAATGTTGAATCGTTATAACTATATACATACTCCTGACCGTCATTGGTATGCATTAGTTGCCTATAATATGGGACCGGGTGCTGTTGATGCCATTCAAAAACGTATCAAAGCTCAAGGTAAAGATCCGAATGATTGGATGAATCTTTATAACTATTTAACACGCCACCAAACACGTAATGGTCGTTACAAGCAGGCGCTTCAATATGTCACGCGTATCCGAGCGTATTTAGAACATATTAAAAATACACCTGACTTGATGACAATTTAATAGTTCAGAGTATATTTATCTCAAATAAAAAAAGCTTACATCAATGTAAGCTTTTTTTTGCTTTAACGCAGCTTAAGCTGTTTGCTCAAGTACACGCTTGAATAAATCTTTTTGCTCTTGGCTTGGTTTAGCCGTTTGTAATGCCATCAACTGAGACATATCACCTTGAACTTTGATTTTACCAGTCATGAATGCTTGCATTGCAGCAGCCATATCAAACTCTAGGAATACTTTACGAAGTGTTTCGCCATCCATATTCAAAGTTGTTTTTGCATTTGGAGATAAACCTTTTACAATTTTACCGCCATCTAAAGATAATTCAGTATTACCATTATCATCAGCAACCACAAGGTTAATTGCAAGATTTGCCAATGCAGGTGGTAAATTCAGATCACCAGCTTCAGCAGTCAATTTTTCTACAGTTGCAAACCAATCATCAGTTAAAAATGCAGGCATGTTCATTCCTCAAAATTATTTATTCATTTATCGTGTTGTCTATCCAAACAACATCATGAAGCATTTCGCTTGTTAAAGGTTATAACACGATAATTTCTATTTGGGCTAAAGTTTTTTGTACTGGTTATTCTATTTTTATTGATTTTATCGTTTTATTTTTATAAATCAGGCACTCAAACGAATATGAATGCCCTTTTCGATCAATTTATTAGCAAAAAAGATCAATCAGCAGCAAAGCTTAAATTTACTACATCCAAACGGTTTTTCATTTCTTCAGTGTCACATTTCATATCAAACTCACGCTCTTCATCTAATTTTTCAAAATCAAATAAGTCACGATCTGCAAGTTGTGATGGCGAAACGTTTTGTAAAGCACCAAAAATACTATGTAAACGTTTTGGATATTTTTGATCCCAGTCACGTAACATATCATTTAAAATGGCACGTTGTAAGTTTTCCTGTGAACCACATAAGTTACATGGAATGATTGGGAATTTACGCATTTCTGCATATTTAATAATATCCTTTTCTTCAACATAAGCCAAAGGACGAATCAAAATATTCTTTTTGTCAGATGACAATAATTTTGGTGGCATAGCTTTTAAACTACCACCATGAAAGAGGTTCAAGAAAAAAGTTGCCAAAATATCATCACGGTGATGACCTAATGCCACTTTTGTTGCACCAATTTCTTGTGCGAAGCCATATAACGAACCACGACGCAAACGAGAACATACTGCACAATACGTTTTACCTTCTGGCGTTAAACGTTTTGTAATGCTGTAAGTGTCTTTTTCCAAAATATAATATGGAATGTTATTTTCTTCCATATAACGTGGTAAAACATCTTCAGGAAAGCCTGGTTGCTTTTGATCTAAGTTGACCGCAACCACATCAAAATTAATCGGTGCAATACGTTTAAACTGCAACAAGATATCTAGTAATGTGTAGCTGTCTTTTCCTCCAGATACACAGACCATGACCTTATCACCTTCTTCAATCATTTTAAAATCACGAATGGCGTGACCTACCTGACGACGAAGTTTTTTTAATAAACGATAATAAGCTGAACTTGTAGGAAGCTCTGGTTTGAAATTAAATCCTTGATCAGACTCAATTGGCGAGTACATAGAGGAGAATTACCCATAAAAAAATGCTGCCTGATTTTAGCCGATTTGCGTTTATATAACATCTAAAGATTTTTGTTTTTTACAATTATGCGATTTTGTCATTCATCTGTCTTATAGCAAGGTATAAAATAAGCAGTCATGGTTAAATATTCGCCCAAACGCTTATCTTTTGGACTTTTCCACAGTTTTCCACAAAAGCTGTGGATAAAACTGTGGATTGTTTAGGGCTTGACAAAGGGTAGCGCCGAATAAATGGAGCTTTTATTTAAATTGATCATTTTTTAATCAACTATTTTTTTGAATATTTTTCAATACCTTACAATAGTCAAGTGATCTTTAAATAAAAAAAATTAATTTTTTTTTTGCTTAAATGCAGATCAAATAGCACTTGATTTTTTCTATTTGCCTTGATAAAAATCAATTCAAGGTTTTACTTCATGATGAACTTTGTTAAACTCCAAAAGAATTGGGGAAAAATATAATATTACAATGAAAAATTTCATCCGCAGATCTACTTTTTTATTAGGTTGCATCAGTTTTAGTGTATTTACGTCATCAAGCTTTGCTGGGCAAATTTATATTTATAAAGACCAACAAGGAAGTACTTTACTGACCAACAAAAAAAGTTCAGATAGCTCATTACAAAAAGTGAAAGTCACTTATTATCCAGACAGTAATATTCACAGTTATAGCAACTGGGGAAGCTCTGAAGCATCCGTTTTACCAAGCTATAACCGTAATAAAAATGCATATGACCATATTATTCAACAAGCCGCAGCAACACATGGTGTTTCTGAAGGTCTAATTAAAGCCGTCATGCATACCGAATCTGGCTTTAATGCAAATGCACGCTCACCTGTAGGTGCTCAAGGCTTGATGCAATTAATGCCAGCAACTGCACGCCGTTTTAATGTTTCTAATTCTTATGATCCTCAACAAAATATTTTCGGTGGTGCTAAATACCTCAGTTGGCTGATAAAACGCTTTAAAGGTAATACCAATTTAGCCCTAGCAGCCTACAATGCTGGTGAAGGTAATGTTGATAAATATGGCGGTATTCCGCCATTTCGTGAAACACAAGATTATGTAAGACGTGTTTCAAGTCGTTATAATAATTTGTATTCAAATGGAACGGGCTTAAGTGCTAGCACGAGTTCAACCAGTAATAGCAACAATAATACAGCACCTCAAGGTCAAGTGATCGCCCAATCCAACAACTACAATTCAAACAGTGAAGCAACGGTTACAACACCTAAATACCCACAACGACAGATTATTGTTGCAAGTGATGGTACTTTTACTGATGCTCCTGCGGGTTCTTATTCGACCAATAATGCAACAGCTTCTGCACGCATCTATATATCCAATTAAAAACTGTGTTTACAATGATTTCTTAAATAAATAATCTAAAAATAAAAGTATTTCTCTTGATAAGAGAAATACTGAAAAATAGTCGAATTATTTTGACTATTTTACTAACTTCACTCTACTCATTGCAGAATCAAAGCAAATTAATGGGTATAGATTTTTTCAATTCTTCTTGAATTTTCACATATTAATCCTCATATTCCCCATAGGTTTATAATTTATAAATCACATTATTTTATTATTATGAGGATGTTCTCGATGATGCGGATTGGTTTGTTTTTGCTTACCAACCTCGCGGTACTGGTTGTAGCTGGCATTATCCTATCTGTTTTAGGTGTTGGTAGTTACCACGGCGCTGGCGGTCTAAACTTAGGCAACCTAATGGTTATCTGTTTTGTCTTTGGTATGGTGGGTTCTCTCATCTCACTGTTCATGTCTAAATGGATGGCGTTAAAAACAACAGGTACAGAATTAATTGATCCTAATGCTCCACGTAATCAAGCTGAAGTCTGGTTACTCCAAGAGGTTGCTCAACTTTCTCAACGCGCTGGTATTCAAATGCCAGATGTAGGTATTTTCCCATCTTATCAATCTAATGCTTTTGCAACGGGTTGGAACAAAAACAATGCGCTTGTTTCTGTTTCATCTGGTTTATTAGAACGTATGAATAAAGATGAGTTACGTGCTGTTATTGCACATGAAATTGGTCACGTTGCAAATGGTGACATGGTCACTCTATCTTTAATCCAAGGTGTAGTGAATGCCTTTGTCATGTTCTTTGCTCGTGTTGTTGGTGACTTTATCGACCGTAATATTTTTGGTCGTGAAGATGGTGAAGCTCCAGGAATTGCATATTTTGTCATTACGATTGTATTAGATATTGTCTTTGGTATTTTAGCATCTGCGATTGTGATGTGGTTCTCTCGCCACCGTGAATATCGTGCGGATGAAGCAGGTGCACGTTTAGCAGGTAAAGAAGCGATGATTTCTGCTTTACTTCGTTTGCAATCAGAATCAGAAATGCCTGATCAAATGCCTAAAGAAATGAAAGCCTTTGCCATTACTGAAGGTAAAGAACAAGGCTTTAGTTTAGCTGCATTATTTCAAACACATCCTAGTATTGAACAACGTGTCGCTGCCTTACGTCAGTTGAATGTACCATAATTTAATCACTACGTTCCAAAATTTAACAATAAAGCCTTAACTTATTGAGGCTTTATTTTTTTCAACAACTCAAATATTTTCCAATCTATTCAATTTATTTAAGATTTTATGCTGAATGTGCTTTCCACGCTTGATACCAATCCCACAGCATAGTTAAACCCAACCACATTGCCAAGCCAATCATGATTAAGACAAATATGCCTAAAAGATCAGGAATATGTAACCAAAACCAAGCCACGACAGGATTACGCCAAAATGCCGAATTTTGTTGTTTTTGTTCTAGACGTTCATGTAAAAATGGATGAATCACATGATCTTCTGTTTTAATTTGATATTCAGTCTGAATATGCTCATGCACAACATCTAAAGCTTTACGGCTAGGACGGATAAAAATATCAAATACTGTCCCCACAACTGGCACAAAACCGACAACCGCATCCATTACAGCCAATTTCATCACACCATTTAATTTCGTTTGTGGTACACCCAATTGCTTCGCTTTATAAATCGCATAGCAGGTCAATACAAACCCAGCAACATCACCTGCAACAGGAATTGTACTCAGTGCGGCATCAGCTCCTACCCCCTGCTTAGTAAATGGAATACGTACAACAGAATCCATCATATTGGCAAATTTGGCTAAATCACGTTCAAGTCGAATGACTTCTTGAGTTGATAGTTTTTTTTCTGTGCTCATATTTGAGTAATAACCTAATCCAAATCTTACATTAAAATCATAACGATTAAATTCCGTATATTGTGTATGAATTTAATATTTAACTTTCAATTTTATCTATGTTTATACAGCAACTTGCCCCAGCAAAATAGACGCTATAAATAAGTAGACAATTACACCTGTCGCATCACAAATAGACGTGACTAACGGTGCTGAAGCACTTGCAGGATCAAGTTTTAAGCGATTTAAAATAAAGGGTAAACTCATTCCAATCAAACAGCCTAATAAGACAATCCCCATCATACTCAATGCTAGAACCAATGCGACCATTGCATCACCTCGGATATAACCCAAAATAGACACAGCAAATGCCATCGTGCCGCCTAGACATAGAGCCACTAAAGTTTCGCGTCCAATTAAATACATCCAATCCTTTAATTGTACATCTCCCATTGCAAGCGCACGTACCATTAAAGTTGCTGATTGAGAGCCTGCATTTCCTCCACTGCCCACCAATAAAGGCAAGAAAAACACCAAAACAATATTGGCTGAAATAATATCTTCAAAGTGTGAAATCCCAATTCCAGATAACAAACTACCAAATACCAAAATCACCAACCAAAATACGCGTTTTTTATATAAGAAAAAAATGGGAGCAGTTTTAATGCTCATTTTGGGTGAACTACTGACCGCGCTAGATTTTAAAAAATCCTCCGTCATTTCTTCTTGTGCGACATCCATCGCATCATCATAGGTGACGATTCCTAATAAATGTTGCTCATCATCTAAAATAGGCAATGCAATAAAATCATAATGACTAAGTTTTTGCGCAATACTCTCTTGATCTTCATGTACTGCCCCCACCACCAAATCAGTCGTCATAATATCTGCTATGCGCTTTGTAGGTTCCGCTAAAATAATTTCACGTAAAGACACCACGCCCAACAACTTTGAGGCTTGATCTACAATATAAATAAGATATAAGGTTTCACGGTCAGACGCTTGCTGACGAATCTGTTCAATGGCTTGTGGTATTGTCAAATTTGGTGACAAAGCCACAAAATCTGAACTCATTATTGCCCCTGCTGACTCTTCAGCATATTGAGCAAGTTGTTGAATTTGTTGTTGTATCTGAGGGTCTAATTGAGCATATACTTCATTTTTTAAGTTTTTAGACAATGCTTTAAATAAATCTGTACGATCATCCGAATGCATTTCAGAAATTAATTGTACTAACTGAGATGTCGGTAATTGCTCTGCAATCTCAAGCTGCTGCTCTAAACTTAAAAATTCAAAAACATAAGCTGCATGTGGTAAATATTCAATTAATTTTACTTGAACATCAAAGCTTAATGTTGCCAATACATCAGCAAGATCCGCATGATTGACCTGTTTAATTAAACGCTTAATCTCCTCAATATTATGATCTTGAATGGCTTGTTCTAAATTAACAATAAGTTGAGAAGATAATTGCATACCGATAATACTCATTATTTTGCTATATCATAAAATGCTCGCTTTTGGTAAAGCAAACAAATTCACATAAATTGATGATAAAAGCAAAAATTGCCCATCAAAGTGAGCAATTTTTAAAATTTTATCGTGAAAAATTGATTATGTTTTTGCTTTTAACTTAAAAATTGAACGTACCATAACATACATAAATGGAATAAAAACAAGAACTAATACCGTACCAAAAATAACACCACCTAAAACACTCACACCAATTTCTTGGCGACTTGCTGCACCTGCACCAAAAGCAAAAACCAGAGGTACAATACCCGCACCAAATGCCAGTGAAGTCATTAAAATTGGGCGTAAACGAAGCCCTGCTCCTTCTAAAGCAGCTTGTACAACACTTTGCCCTTTTTCTTGAGCTAATGCAGCAAACTCAACAATTAAAATGGCATTTTTGCACGATAGACCGATTGTAGTGAGCAGTGCAATTTGAAAATAAATGTCATTTGGAAAACCAGCAAAATAACTAAATAAAATATTACCGCCAATTCCTAAAGGAATAGCACTCATCACTGCTGTTGGAATAGACCAACTTTCATAAAGTGCTGCTAAGCATAAAAAAATAAAACCAATCGAGACTAAATATAATAATAATGCCTGATTACTCGTTTGCTTTTCTTCAAAAGCAACACCACTCCATGCCAAATCTACACCCGAAATTTGACTGACTTGATCATCAATTTCTTGCATAGCTTGACCTGTACTTGATGCTTTTGCCTTATCTGCTTCTAGCTCCAATGCAGCATAACCATTAAAACGATTAACAACTTCAGGTGCGCCTGACCAACTGACCTCAGAAAAGCTACTAAATGGCACCATTTCATTCAAACTATTACGCACTGACCAATACTGTAAATCTTCAGGTTTGGCACGATAAGGAGCATCCCCTTGCATAATGACTTTTTTAATCCGACCACGATCAATAAAATCATTAATATACTTACTTCCCAACGCTGCTGACATGGTGCTATTAATATCAGTAAGCGACAAATTTGATGCCATTGCTGCTTTTTGATCAATTTTAACTTGTAAATTTGCTTTATCAGGTAAGGCTTTTTTATCTAAATTTTCATAATGCATCGCATGTTGTGATGTTTCTTTTAAAGCATTAAATTTCTGTGCTAAAGCATCACGACCTTGCCCATCAATATCACGAAACCAAACTGCAATGCCATTGGTATCTCCTAAACCATTCACCACAGGAGGCATATTGATCATCACTGAAGCAGCTATACTGCTTTTACGAAAATATTGACTTGCACGCTCACGAATAGCCGTTGCACTATTTGCTTGACCTGTACGCTCATCCCAAGGTTTTAACTTAACAAAACCTTGTGCTAAATGTTGTCCCGTTCCTGCACGATTACGCCCATAACGTAACATCACCAAATCAACATTTTCTTTTTCATGCTCTAAAAAGTAACGTCGAACATTTTCACCAACCTCAATCGCTTTAGACATTGGTGCATTATCTTGTAAAGTAATTTGTAAGCTTAGTGTGCCTTGATCTTCACTAGGTAAATAGCTCGTTGGTAAAGCTTTATAAATTAATGTAAAAGTACCAATTAAACCTATAGCAATAACTAAAGTGATTAATTTATGTTGAATCGTTATTTGTGCAATAGCAATATATTTATTTTTTATAGTCTCTAAAAAATTATTAAAACGCACCGCCCAACGGTAAGGTTTTGCAGTCGGTTTTAACATCAAAGAACATAATGCAGGTGTTAAAATCAATGCCACAGCCAATGAAATTGCCATAGCGGTCACCAGCGTCACTGAAAACTGCCGATAAATTACACCTGTAGAACCGCCAAAAAATGCCATTGGAACAAATACAGCTGTTAAAACTAGTGTGATCCCAATCAAAGCACCACTGATTTCCTGCATAGACTCAATAGAAGCTTGTTTGGCATCCAAACCCTTTTCATGCATTAATCGCTCAACATTCTCAACAACAACAATGGCATCATCAACCAACAAACCAATCGCCAAAACCAAAGCAAATAAAGTTAAAGTGTTGATACTCATTCCAAAAACATATAACACAGCCATCGTGCCTAACAACACAACTGGTACAGTCATTGCTGGAATTAAAGTCGCTCGCCAATTTTGTAAAAAGAGAAACATCACAATAATGACCAGCAAAATCGCCTCAAATAAAGTTTTAACGACTTCTTTGATGGACTCTTGCACAAAAGGTGTGTTGTCACGAGGATAGACCAGTTTATAGCCTTGTGGTAATTGCTTAGATAAATGCGTAACTGTTTGCTCAATCAATTTCGACGCTTCTATCGCATTCGCCCCTGAGGCTAAAGAAATTGCCATTCCAGCAGAAGGAAAACCATTAATCGTGTTATAAGCTTGATAATTTTCAGCACCAATTTCAACACGTGCTACATCTTTTAAATAAACAAAACCGCCTGATTGAGTCGATTTCACAATAATGTCATTAAATTCTTCAACCGTTTTTAGGCGTGTCCCTGATGTGACTTTAGCACTTAAATACTGTGTTTCTGCTGTTGGTAAATCACCAATTCCTCCTGCTGCTACTTGAGTATTTTGTGCTTCTACAGCTTTTTGAATATCACTAGGAATTAACTTATATTGTGTGAGTTTATTGGGATCTAGCCAAATACGCATCGCAAATTGTGAACCAAAAACATCTACTTCACCGACCCCTTCGACTCGCGCTAACTCAGATTCTAAATGTGCAGACAAATAATCTGATAGCTCAATATTATTACTACGACGACTTTCATCATATAGCCCAATCACCATATGAGTATCGCCTAACGATTTAAAAACATTAACACCTTGCCGTTGAACATCTTCTGGCAAACGATTAATCACACTATTAATCGAGTTTTGAACCTGAACTTGTGCTGTATCAGGATCTGTACCATTTTCAAAACTAATATTAATTCGACTACGCCCCGTCGAATCACTACTTGAACTAAAGTAAAGTAAATGATCTAAGCCTTTGATTTGTTGTTCTAAAACTTGCGTTACACTTTCTTCAACTGTTTCTGCATCTGCTCCCGAATATGTTGTACTAATCGCAATACGTGGTGGGGCTATGTCAGGATAACGCTCAACGGGCAAATTTAATAATGCAAAAAAACCAATTGCCATCACGAAAATAGCAAGAACAAAAGCAAAAATTGGACGAAAAATAAAAAATTTTGAGAGCATCAGATTAGATTCTGTATCAGATAAATATAAAGGTGTAATGTCTTTATAATGAAATCCATTTATATGGATATTCTGTGACTTAACTAAAAAAAACAAGAACTAATAACAGAAAAACTGCGCTTAAAGTGAAATAAGAAGAAAATATGTAGAAACTTAAAAATTATCTTTTGTAACTCAAAATACTTTTTCATTATTCTGCAAAAAAGATCGAGCACATTGCAATGACACAAACAAAACAATAGAGCGAATCATGATTAAAAAAACTGTACTGAGTTTCAGCCTTTTAGCAGCATTAACCGCATGCAATGATGACAATGATGATGACTATTCATCACCTCCTAAAACCGAGTATCAAGAACCTAAAATCATTATTGTAGGACATCGTGGCGCAAGTGCTTTACGTCCTGAGCATACTTTAGCTTCATATCAAAAAGCGATTGATGATGGTGCAGACTTTATCGAACCTGATCTCGTATCAACAAAAGACGGTGTTTTAGTTGCTCGTCACGAAAATGAAATTGGCGGCACATCAAATATCAGTACACTTAGTCAATTTGCCGACCGTAAAAAAACCAAAATTATTGATGGTACATCACTGACAGGTTGGTTTACCGAAGATTTTACTTTAAGTGAATTAAATCAAATTAAAGCACGTGAGCGTATTCCTAAAGAACGCCCAGCAAATACTCAATATAATGATCAATTTGCCATTCCAACCTTAGAGCAAATCATTGAACTTGCTGATCAAAACTATAAAAAAACAGGTAAAATTATTGGTTTATATATAGAAACTAAGCATCCAACTTATTTCCAAAAACAAAATTTGGCGATGGAAGATACGTTACTCAAAACATTAGCAAAATATGAATATACACGTGATATTGCCCCTATTTATCTACAATCATTTGAGGTCAGCAATCTAAAATATTTAAAAGACCAGCTTACACTACATAAAAGTTTAAAACATGCGAAAATCATCCAACTTTATGATGAAAAAACTGCACAACCTGCTGACTTTAAAGAACAAAAAAACCAAACTACTTATGCAGACATGGCAACAGCACAAGGTTTAAAAACAGTCTCGTTATATGCAGATGGTGTTGGACCATGGAAACCTTATATTTTTAATGACACATTTACTGCACCTTCAGACTTTGTTAAAAATGCGCATGCTGTCAACTTAAAAGTTCATCCTTATACCTTCCGCCCTGAAAATCATTTTTTAGCACCAAATTTAAAATGTAGCCAAGCAGAAATTGATGCTGCTCAGCGTTGTGAATCTGGTGCAGAAAAAGAGTTTGAAATGTACTTTAAAGCAGGCGTTGATGGCGTATTTACCGATGATCCTGCTTTAGGACGTAAAGCCTTAACGAACTATCAAAAAGCGAATCCATCTCTCAAATAATCTATTTTGCTCAATACATCAAATCGTATTGAGCAATTTTTCCTTTTAAAAGCCAGTAAAATTCAAATTAATGCTCATTTAAGCTTAAACTATGATAATTCAAACTATTCTTATTATTTTCCAAACTTATGAGTCTCTATTCTCCCCAAAAAGGTAAAACTGGTTTTAAACGCATCCTAAATGCAACAGGCTATTCTTTAGCTGGATTTAAAGCTGCTTACCAAAATGAAGCTGCTTTTCGGCAAATTATTTTTTTAAATATTATTCTTATTCCAATCACTTTTTTTTTAGATATTAGTGCTATTGAACAAGCATTAATGGTTGCTGTCTGCCTCTTTGCTATTATTGTTGAATTATTTAATTCGGCACTAGAGGCTGTTGTAGACCGTATCTCTTTAGAGCAACATCCACTTTCAAAAAATGCAAAAGATATGGGGAGCGCAGCACAGTTTGTTGCTCTGTCTATTATTTTTAGTACATGGTGTATTATTTTATTTTTATAAAAATTTTGATCCCATTTTCCATTAAAATCTAAACGTCTGATAAATTTAGAACTTAACTAAACAGCACTATCACACAAGACATGGATGTCACCGTTGAACGAAGCTGATCTAAATATCTTACGAAACTTAGCCTTTCATTTTTAATAAAGAATTTTTTATTGTCTTGCAGAATATCTTCTTTCTTTAAAATGAGGCACCATCTATACAAATGAATGTGAACCTTGCAATACAGATTGAGAAAATACCAAACAATAGTCTTACCCAATTTATTTGGCAACAAAAATATATTTAAAAAAAATCAATGAATTATTTTTATCCATAAAAAATCCCCGCATGAAGCGAGGATTTTTTTATTTTAGATGAAAAACTTAATTATTTGCCACCAAATACGTAAGATACACCAATTCGACCGCCAACTTCGCTACCACCAGCAACACCGATTGCACCACTTAGAGATGTACGACCATCACCAAATACTGTAGTTACACCTAAAGCACCTGCTGATTCACCTTCATAGTGACCTACACCACCAAACACAGCAAACTGACCTGGTTGGATATTAGGAACTGGTTGTTGAGCAGCTAATGCAATTGCGATACCACGATAAGCGGTTGATTCAACATCATCTACACGACGA
Organism: Acinetobacter sp. R933-2; assembly: GCF_030325485.1. Lineage (NCBI taxonomy): Bacteria > Pseudomonadati > Pseudomonadota > Gammaproteobacteria > Moraxellales > Moraxellaceae > Acinetobacter > Acinetobacter sp. R933-2. Next base: position 185,343 of record NZ_JACAIJ010000004.1, on the reverse strand, counting down.
TTCAAATCAGATGCAAATGAACGAACTTGCCCCATATTTGCAGCATCAGAGTCAACAACACCATTTGCAACATTACCGATTACTTTATTACCAGCATTTAAGCCTTTATCAGCATTGATCGTAACATCACCAACTTTGATTTCACCAGCTTTAATTGAAGTAGAACCTACAACTGTAGTTGTTGCTTTACCAGCAGCATCTGTTGTAATTTTTTCTTCAGTTAATGTAATACCTTGAACATTATCTACACGAGTTTCAGATTTTGCTGTAGAAGTTTTGTCCGCTGCAACTTTAGTTTCAGTACGATTAATAGTATCTGACTCAAAAGTATTGAACTTATCTGCTACCGAAGTTTGTGTTTTAGCAACTACAGTTTTTCCACCATCTGCTGCCGTAATCGTTTCAGAGCCATAAACTTTTGCAGTAGCACTTTCATCTGTACGTTGGGTTACATCGCTACCACGTGTAATACTAATATCTGTCGTTTTACCGTCAGTACCAGTTTGTTTTAATGCTTCTGTACGCTCAGAAGTATTTGTTTGTTTCACATCTTGTGATGCCAACAAGCCCATATCTGTGTTATTTACAACATTATGTGCTTTCGTTGCTTGCGTGTATGTATAACCAGACTTGTCTTTGTTACTTACTACAGTTTCAAAATTAGACTCAGCTTTTTTCTCTGTTTCAATTTTTTGATCTGCTTGATATATAAGATCTTCAGCCTTAGCAGAACCTTTAGATGCTGTTGTTCTAGCATCTGTTACAACTTTTTCAGTTCCATTAGACTCTGTAATTGTTGAACTAGTTAATGCATTTTTACCTTCTTGGTAATTTACAGCAGTTGTTTTTGCATTGTCAGTATATTCATACGTCTCTGCAACAACAGCTTCACCTTTCGCATTTAGCTCATAAGTTTTTCCACTGCCTTCTTGTGAATTTGTTTTTACAGAATCACGATATTTATCACTTTGACCATGATTATAAAGTGTTACATCATCTGTAGACTTATTCGTTTGAGTAACAACAGTGCCATCTTTATAAGTATCTTTTAAGCTAGAAGAAGCTTGTTCAGATTTTTTATAAGCTACAGCACCTGTTTGATAAACATTTTCATCTACCTTTTTAGCACCAGTTGTTTCACGAACAGCTTCAATTGATGCAGTTTTAGGTTCTTGACGTGAAACCACATCTCGACCTAATTCGTCTTTAGCAAGAACACCATTCGTTGCTGATAAAGCTTTACCATCTTCGTCTACGCCATAATATGGTGTATTTACAAGATCAATAAGACCTGATTCTTTTTTAGATGCGTTTGCATTCGTTGCAATTGTACGATCAAGAGTATTCTTACCTTCAGCATATTGTGTTGCTGCAAGCGAACTATCAGATTTGTCATACGCAGTAACATTACCCTTCGCATCTGTAGACTGATTGTTTTTTGCTGCTGTAGAAGTAGAACTCCACACTTTTTCTTGACCAGCTTGATATTGCTGTAAAGATGCTTTACCTGAACTTGACTCAGTATCTACACCCAATACAACTACATTACCTTTTGAATCTAGTTCATAGTTCGTATGTGTACTTTCTTTATTATATGCTTGTGTTGTTTCACGATCTAAAGCATTTTTACCAGTCGCATATAACTTAACAGTTTCTTCTTTTGATCCCTTGCTTGAATCATAAACGATTTTGCCATCTTTTGATGTCGTTGCACTTTCATTTGATTCTTTTGCATTTAAATCATAAACAGTAGTATTGCTATGATCTACATTTTCTTTATAGTCATGAGATGATTTGCTAGTAACAACTGTAGCTACTTTGATATCTTGTGTTTCATCACCTTTACCATTCGTAAACGTAACTTCACTACGAATATCATTACCATCTAGATCTTTACCAAGTACAACATAATAACGTTGCTTACCATTTTCATCTTTCCAAGATTGAATCTGGTCTTCTGTGATCTCTTTACCTTGGTTAAGTACAATGTGTCCATTTATATCATTAATTTGGATATTATTAGTTGAACCAATTTGGTCATTAATTGAATCTTCAATAGTTAGAGCAACAGTACCCGCTTTAAATGTCGACTCACTGCCTGGCTTAGTTACAATTGAACCAACATTTTTAGTTCCTAACTGCTTGCTGTCAAACGTTGCTTGATCAACTAACACACGGTTAACTTCAATATTTTCTTGTTGGCTACGTTTATAGTCAGCAGAATCATTTGAAGTCGTTTTAGTATGTGCTACGAAACCATCAGCATAAGTTTTAGTTTCGCTAGATGATGATTTATCAACAGATTTTTGTACTGCTGAATCTGTATAACGTGTAGAGCCGCCATTATTCAAGATTTCATAATCTTTACCTTGGTTTTTACCAGCCGTATATTGTGTTGGCTGGTATTCTGAATCAAAACTTTCATTTGATGTTTCAGTTGCAGTTGTAAATGCTACAGTTGGTTTACCATTGGTTAAAACATACTCACCTTTAGCATTTTTAACAAATTCACGATTTGTTAATTTTGTCGTAGAACTTGAAGAACGTTCAAAAGCTAAATTACTTAAACCATCTTTATATTCTTTATTCGAGTCTGAAGAAGTCGAATTATTTACATAATTAAAGTTATCAAGTAATGAAGTTGACGTTTGTTCTGTTTTAGATGTTGAACTTTCATCTACTTTTAATGCAGCAACATCATCATAGCTTGTACTTTTGTCTGTAAACGCTGTTTTAGTATTAACAACTTTAGACTCATCTAAAGACTTCTTGTCAGCACTTAAGCTATAACCTGCAACTTCACCTTTCTCATTATGAGCATAATCAGTATTTACTGTTTCAGAAGTTACACTGTTTTCAGAAACTGAAAGACGACCAGCTGTATCTTGGCTTACATTTTTTCCAGCTGTGTTAACTTTTGACTTAAAGTTAATATCACTAGTATTTGTTTCACGTGCCACAGTACCAGTACTAATAAACTGTCCTGCGATTTCTTTACCATTCGCATCACGTTTTGCTTCAGATTTTAAATCTGTAACTTTAGTTTGTGATTCACGAGACGTTGCACGTGCATCAGCTGATGTGTAAGCTGTATTTACAGTTTTATTATAATAACTTTGTTTGATTGCATTATTTACTTTAGCTAAGTCATCAGCACTGAATTCAAAAGAACTATCTTTTGTACGTTGTTCAGAATCTTTAACCTCTGCACCTTTATCATTTAGCTGCACACGTGTATTTGCAGTACGAGTTACTAAACCACTTTGTTGAGTATTTTGTGAAATCACTTCTGAACGGCTGAGTTGAGTATTTGCATCAGTAACTTTGTCATTGGTTGTCGTACTTGATGTCGCTACTTCACCTTTACGTGTTTCTGTATAAGCATATTGTTGATAATTAACACCATTATCTTCAACTTTTTTACCAGCCACTTTTGCAGTAGCAGATTCAATTTTATCACTATTCGCTATTTCAGTTGTTAGTGGATTGCCTTTGGTATCTACAGTACCACTTGTTTGATCATATGCCCCTAGTTTTGTATCCGTTGCTGGACGATAGCTATAATCGGCAGCGATTGTTGCGCTAGATAAAGTTGCAATTGCAAGTGCAAGTGAAGTTTTTTTCATTACTAATTTCATATATAAATCCTGCTGAATACTTTTATATCAACGTTGTTCAAGCACATATAACTTCTAATAAGTATTTATTGTAGAAGTTAGACATTTTTTGTTTCCCATGGAGGATTCTAATATTGCTTTATATTTTTATCAATCAAAACTTGATGGAATATTTAAATATTACTTGATATGTGGTTTTTATTTTCTTATATCTTTATAAGTTAAATATCTAATTAACAATAAGTTAATATTTTCAAATAGTTTTTTATCTTTTTGTATACAAATCTTGGTTTTTTCATCTTATGTTCTTATAATTAAAAAAGTTTTTATTTTACAAATATCTCCTAACGTATATTTTTAAAGGATTTTTCACTTGATTATGGATAAAATTAATGAAAAAAAAGCATTTAGTGAACGACTAAAATCAAGTCTAGAGAACCTTAATTATTCTTGTGGTCCCACTTTCTTATGTAGAGAATTTAACCTACGTTATTCAGGTTCACCGATTAGTACACAAACAGCACATAATTGGTTAAATGGAAATGCTATCCCTAGCCAAGAAAAACTACAAATTTTAGCAGTATGGTTACAGGTGAGTAGTGAGTGGCTAAGATTTGGACAGCAATCTTCTGAATTTTCAGGTAGCCAACACATGTACCTTTCATCTATTGATGCTAAATTTCAGCGACTTGCTCCAAAACAACAGCAGCTCATTATGGACTTAATTGATAGTTTACTGTAAGACTTTCTATTTTTGATTCCCGTAGCTGTAACTTTAAGTACATATTTTCCGACTCCAATTTCTTAATTTTATTTAAGTTCTCAACAATCATTGCATATAAATGTTTTAATTCATCTTTATGAATTGTGGTTAATTGATCATTATCTTTAAGTGAGTTCAAGTGGCACCTCTCTTTTTTATTATTAAATTAAAAAATTCTTAAAATTTCCTCTACAAATTAAATCAAATTTTGATTTACTTCAAGCTTTTTTATTAAACAATACCTTTTAAGTATGCATAAAAAATCCCCGCTAAAAGCGGGGATTTTTTAAATCAATGGTTGTGCTGATGAATTACATCATGCCGCCCATACCACCCATGCCGCCCATATCAGGCATAGCTGGTTTATCTTCAGGAATATCAGTGATCATTGCTTCTGTAGTCAACATCAAACCAGCAACAGATGCAGCATGTTCAAGTGCAGAACGTGTTACTTTGGCTGGGTCAAGAATACCCATCTCAAGCATATCGCCATACTCTGAAGTTGCAGCGTTATAACCGAAGTTACCTTCACCATTTTTCACTGCATTGATCACAACTGAAGGCTCATCACCTGCGTTTGCAACGATTTGACGAAGTGGCGCTTCAATCGCACGACGTAAAATATTTACACCTACGTTTTGATCATCATTTGCACCAGTTACGCCGTCAAGTGCTTTTGCTGCACGTACAAGCGCAACACCACCACCTGCAACCACACCTTCTTCAACCGCAGCACGCGTTGCATGAAGCGCATCATCAACACGGTCTTTTTTCTCTTTCATTTCAACTTCTGTTGCAGCACCGATTTTGATCACTGCAACACCGCCTGCCAATTTAGCAACACGTTCCTGTAGTTTTTCTTTGTCATATTCTGAAGTTGATTCTTCGATTTGCGCACGGATTTGAGTTACACGCTCAGCAATTTGATTTGCATCACCTGCACCATCAACAATTACAGTGTTTTCTTTAGACACTGTGATTTTGTGTGCTGTACCTAAATCTTGAAGAGAAGCTTGCTCTAAAGTCATGCCCACTTCTTCAGAAATTACAGTTGCGCCAGTCAAGATTGCGATGTCTTGAAGCATAGCTTTACGACGATCACCAAAACCAGGCGCTTTAACTGCACATACTTTGATAATACCGCGCATGTTGTTCACAACAAGTGTTGCCAATGCTTCGCCTTCAACATCTTCAGCGATGATTAAAAGCGGTTTACCTGTTTTTGCAACAGCTTCTAAAACTGTAATCAATTCACGGATATTGCTGATTTTTTTATCAACAAGCAGAATGAATGGGTTTTCAAGTTCAGCAGTCAAAGTATCTTGTTTGTTGGCAAAGTACGGGCTGATATAACCACGGTCAAATTGCATACCTTCTACAACGTCAAGCGCATCTTCAAAGCCTGAACCTTCTTCAACTGTGATTACGCCTTCTTTACCAACGCGTTCCATTGCTTGAGCAATGAGTTTACCAACAGTTTCGTCAGAGTTTGCAGAAATCGAACCCACTTGTTCAATCGCTTTGGTATCTGACGCAGGTTTAGCAGTTGCTTTGATCTCAGCAACCAATGCTTTAACTGCAAGGTCGATCCCGCGTTTTAAATCCATTGGGTTCATACCTGCAGTTACAGATTTGATCCCTTCGTTTAAGATTGCTTGCGCAAGTACAGTCGCTGTCGTTGTACCGTCACCCGCGATGTCATTGGTTTTTGAAGAAACTTCACGAACCAATTGAGCACCCATGTTTTCGAACTTGTCTTTTAAAGTGATTTCTTTAGCAACAGTTACACCATCTTTAGTGATGTGCGGCGCGCCAAAAGAACGGTCAATTACAACGTTACGACCTTTAGGACCTAAAGTTACTTTTACTGCATCTGCAAGTGTATTTACACCCGCAATCATTTTTGAACGCGCTGAATCACCAAATTTTACATCTTTAGCTGACATGCTAAACTCCAAATATTTTTAAATTTTTAACAATTTGATTTGTTTAAAAAAGCCACAATGAACTGCGTAAATTAGCCTTCAAGTACCGCTAAAATATCTGACTCTTTCATGACTAGAAGTTCTTCGCCATCTACTTTCACTTTAGTACCAGCATATGCACCAAATAATACGTTATCGCCTACTTTTACATCCAAAGCACGTACACCATTGTCAGTAATTTTGCCGTTACCTACAGCAATGATTTCACCTTGAGCTGGTTGTTCAGCAGCTGAAGTACTCAAGATTAAACCACCCGCAGTTTTAGTTTCCTTTTCTACACGGCGAATGACTACGTTTTCATGTAAAGGACGAATCTTGCTCATTTCTAACTCCATAGACATTAAATAATGTCATTGATTACGAGGTGAAGATGACTTCTTATTCCTAGGTCATCGACAAATTTTTGATATGACACTTTTGTGGGGATGGAAATAATTGCTTCAAGGGGAAAGCTAAAAAAAATTTCAAATTTTGTATTATTTTTAGGCAAGCACATGCATTTTTATCATTCATCAAGCATAAACAATTATTTTTTGGGCACAAATACCTGACTCATTTCATCAAAAAAATAATGTTCAAATGAGCCATCACAATGAATCACATTAAAACTATTTGGCATATTTTTATGCAATCGCTTAGAAATCGCTGTTCCTGCATGTACTTCATAAACAGGTTGTTGCAAATCTAGTTCAAACTCTCGATTAATATCGTAGACTGCAACTAAATGTAAATGCCCATGTAATAAAGCATAGAGTTGATGTTGTCCCCATTCCTTAATGGCAAACTTTCCTAAGCTTGGACAATCTTTTAAATGATGATTTTCATTTGAAGTATAAAAGGGTTGGTGACTAACAATAATTTTTAATTTGTTCTGTGGTGCTTTTTGTAAGATTTCATCCACATGTTGAATTTGTTCAAGTGAAATATGCCCACGGGTATGATAACGACGGCGAATACTATTCATGCCTATCAAATAAAAATGTTCCGTTACTAAAGTATTTTCTAGGCTACCAAAAAATAATTGATATAAACCAAATGGGCTAAAGACCCGATTCCACAGTTGATAAAGTGGAATATCATGATTACCAGGTACAACGAAATATGGAATTTTTAAACCATCTAAAAACTGGCGACAAGCTAAAAATTCTTTAAATTTCGCCCGTTGGGTTAAATCCCCACTGACGACCACAACTTCAGGTCGTTGCTCTTGGCAAAAAGTTTGAATTGCTTGAATACATTCCTGCCGCTCAGTGCCAAAATGTAAATCAGACAGATGCAATAACATGAGGCACCATAATATTTAATGCATTTTTTTCAACATGTAATTTTAACGGAGTTGACATACTCACAATCTCACCATCTACAGCAACAGTCAGTTTAGGCTTTTTTGAATAGACAATGACCCTTTGCGCACCAAAACTATACACATCAGCTGCTTGTTCTAATTTACCTCGTATGGTTTGCAATAAAGTTTTAAATAAAGTGACCTTATCGCCCTTAGCAAGAACAACACCTGCGATTTCTCCAACTGCTGCACATTTTGAGATTTTTAAATTCAACTCTTTAAGCTGCAACTGATTATTTCCAAAGAAAATTAAAGGTGTTTTCACTGGATATTTTTGCCCATCCACCTCTATTTCTAGTTTTAACTCTTTACGATCTCGAATTAAAACATCCAAACCTGAAGTATACGCATTTAAAGGAAAGCGCCCAAAACGACGATTGTATTCTTCACGTTTTTTAATAAATAAGGGATACAGTCCTAAGCTTGCATTATTTAAATAAATTTGATCATTAATACACGCCACATGCGATGCTCGTGGTTCACCTGTGACAACGACCGTTGCAGCTTCAAGTAAATCAAGTGGAATGTTTAAAACTCTTGCCACATAGTTGAATGTTCCCATGGGTAAAATTCCCATCGGAATAGTTTGGTGCAACATTTGCGAAGCAACGGCATTTAATGTGCCATCTCCTCCTGCTGCAACAATCACACCTTGATGCATATATTGCTGATGACGCTGAAAGACTTTTTTCATTAAACTTTGAATGTTTGGCTCAGATGAAATATCAAAAACTTGGATTTCAAAGCCATGTGATGTCCAAATTGTCATCATTTGTTCATAAATATCTTCTTTTTTATTCGCATGAAACCCAGATTTTTCGTTATAAATCATGGAAAGTGGTTTAAGTTCAGTTGACATAAGTTTGATTATTTTGAAGTATTTATTCTAATTTCGCTGATTTTATAAACAATTAAAAGCAGCTTTATGTAAAATTCAAATTATGATCATTCATTTAATCAATAACAATTGAAAGTTGAATAAAATTCATAAACATTTGTTAATTATTACTATTTAAAATAAAAATAATATACATAATTTTAAAAAATGTGTTTAGATTACCCATACTTATGGCTTATACGGCTTATTTATCAACAACTTACAAGATGAAGTAAATAAAGTATCTTTTACGCCTTTAGTCTTATTTTTTTCATGAATATATGCTTTAATACAGCCACTTTTTTTCATACTTAAATCTAGATGGAATATCCGTCCATTTAGATTGTTTTTTGTACACAAAATTGTACACATTTAAGATAGGCCTCACCATGACCCAAGTGAACGCACCAGAATTCGTTCGTCATCCCAAGCTCATCGCATGGGTTGAAGAAATTGCTAAATTAACTAAACCTGCAAAAATTGAATGGTGTGACGGAAGCGAAGAAGAGAATCAACGTTATATCGACTTGATGATCGCTAACGGCACTATGCAAGCTTTGAACCAAGAAAAACATCCTGGTTCTTATTTAGCGAATTCTGATCCGTCCGACGTAGCGCGTGTTGAAGGTCGTACATACATCTGCTCTGAAAAACAAGAAGATGCTGGTGCGACTAACAACTGGGAAGCTCCTGCAGAAATGCGTGTTCGTCTTAACGGTTTGTTTGATGGCGCAATGGAAGGTCGTACTATGTACGTTGTTCCTTTCTCTATGGGTCCTTTAGGTTCTCATATTGCGCATATCGGTATTGAATTAACTGACTCTCCTTATGTAGCAGTAAGTATGCGTAAAATGGCTCGTATGGGCAAAGCTGTTTACGATGTACTTGGTACAGATGGCGAATATATCCCTTGCGTACATACGGTTGGTGCGCCACTTGCTGAAGGTCAAAAAGATGTTGCTTGGCCTTGCAACCCAGAAAAATATATCGTGCATTATCCAGAAACTCGTGAAATCTGGTCTTTCGGTTCAGGTTACGGCGGTAACGCATTGCTAGGTAAAAAATGCTTAGCGTTACGTATTGCATCATCTATGGGTCGTCAACAAGGTTGGTTAGCTGAACACATGTTAATCTTGGGTGTTACAAACCCTCAAGGTGAAAAACATTACATCGCAGCTGCATTCCCTTCTGCTTGTGGTAAAACCAACTTTGCAATGTTGATTCCACCAGCAGGCTATGAAGGTTGGAAAATTGAAACTGTAGGTGATGATATTGCTTGGATCAAACCAGGTGAAGACGGTCGCTTATATGCAATCAACCCTGAAGCTGGTTTCTTTGGTGTAGCGCCTGGTACAAATACCAAAACTAACCCGAACTGTATGGCAACACTTCATAAAGATGTAATCTATACCAACGTTGCTGTAAATGACAACGGTGAAGTATGGTGGGAAGGTCTTTCTAAAGAAGCACCTGCTAACCTTACTAACTGGAAAGGTCAACCACATACTGGTGAAGAAAAAGCAGCTCACCCGAATGCGCGTTTCACAGTTTCAGCAGGTCAATGTCCTTCTATTGATGCTGACTGGGAAAATCCAGCAGGTGTACCTATTTCTGCGTTCATCTTCGGTGGTCGCCGTGCCGACACTGTGCCTTTAATCTCAGAAGCTTTTGACTGGGTTGATGGCGTTTATAAAGCTGCAACGATGGGTTCTGAAACAACTGCTGCTGCTGTTGGTCAACAAGGTATTGTTCGTCGTGATCCATTTGCGATGCTTCCATTTGCTGGCTACAACATGGCTGACTATTTCTCTCATTGGTTAGAGCTTGGTGAACAAGTTGCTGCTAAAGCTGAAGCTGCTGGCAACAAACTTCCAGGTATCTACAATGTAAACTGGTTCCGTCGTGATGCTGAAGGCAACTTTGTATGGCCTGGTTTTGGTCAAAACATGCGTGTTCTTGAGTGGATCATTGACCGTTGTGAAGGTCGTGCAACGGCTGTAGATACTCCAATTGGTCGCGTTCCAACTTTTGAACAGTTAAACTGGACTGGTTCTGACTTCACTAAAGAACAATTTGATCTTGTAACTTCACAAGACAAAGATCAGTGGATCAAAGAACTTGAAAGCCACACTGAATTGTTCAACAAACTTGGTGAACGTTTACCAAAAGCGCTTAAAACTCGTCAAGACGAACTTTTAGAGGCGGTTAAGAAATCTGCTTAATATAAAGCAATAAAAAAGGTCACTTCGGTGACCTTTTTTTTACTAAAAACTCTCTATTTACTTACATAATTATGATGGAGAAATGCCTCATTTTTCCGTATAAAAGGCCCTACATCAACAACAATATCCATCATTACAATGTTAGAAGAAATTACTACAATACACCCCTATTTAACGTTATTACCAGACAATGAAGCTGTTTTTGCACCAAAAAGTGCATTTTTAGCCAAGCACTTACTTCCTCTGATTTCAATTGATTTATCTGTGGTCAACCCAAAATGGCAAGGCAAAATTCATTTGATTAATCCAATAGAACCTTATGAATGCTATATAGGTAGTGAAACCACAGAATTTGCAGATGAATTTACCAATGAAAATTGGTTTATTTTACAATTAAATGATGAAAATCAGTATGAATGGCTTGGCAACCCCAACTACTTCCAACTTGAAAATCCTGATTGTGATGAAGAGTTAAAGCAACATAGCCAAGAGATGCATCAAGACTATTTAGAGCTTAAAGCACGCTTTAAAGAAACAGGGAAAATTATTACATCCTCATCAATTCAATATAATAGCACTTCAACAGCAACACTTTTAGATCAACTTGGTGGTGAGGTCGATTATGGAAATTGGTGTAGTCCAATTGATCAACACTTTGACTTAAAATGTATTAATGAGGATACAGATGAACAAGAAATACACCTATATGATCAACAAGGTCAACGCTATTATTTTATCGCAGGTGTTGCAGGTTGGGACTATTGCTCGCACGGTGCAGATTGGATTTTAATGTTCTATCAACCTGAAACCAAACGGGTTTTATTTACCTTTGATTGGACTTAATTCATTCTCATTTATTTAAAAAAGAGGTCAGCAAATTACTGACCTTTTCATATTATGCGACATCTTTTTGCAATCTTCTTTCATGCAAGTCAAGTAAATATTCATCCAAAGCTTGCATCTCACTGTCACCAAATTGCAAATACAGCTTTGTTCTACGTTTTAAAATATCTTCACTTGTGACCGCCCATTCATATTCAACCAAATAGTCAACTTCTTGCGCATACAAGCCATGCCCAAAGTCTTGTCCTAGTTCGTAAACTGAAGACACATGATTTAAAAACCTCCAAACCCGTGTGCCATAAGCATGCGCCCATCGACTTGTTGTTTCAGCATCAATACCGATAATTTTATTTTCAATCTCAGTACTCAACACATCAATTGAGATTAAATTTTCAGCACCCGATAATAATGCTTTTTCTGTCCATGATTTCCCCAATTCTGGAAAAAACTTTTTTAAATGCTCCATCGCAGATTCAGCCAACTTACGGTACGTCGTTAATTTACCACCAAAGACCGATAGTAATGGTGCTTCATTTTCATGATCTTGTGATAATGACAAAGTATAGTCACGTGTAATTGCAGTAGGATTATCCGACTCATCATCACATAATGGGCGTACACCTGAAAATGTTTGAATAATATCACTTTGCGTTAACTGCATTTTAAAATGATCATTAGAAACATCTAATAAATAGTCAATTTCTTGTTGAGTAATTTCCACCTGATTTGGATCACCCGTGTATTCACGATCTGTTGTACCCAGCAAGGTATATTTCCCTAAATAAGGAATCGCAAATACGATACGTTGATCATCATTTTGCATGATAAATGCTTTATCACCCTGATAAATTTTAGGCACAATAATATGGCTGCCTTGAATCAAGCGAATGCTATATTGTGATTTTAAATTTAAATCCTGTTGAATAAACTTGGCCACCCAAGGTCCTGTTGCATTGACCAATACTTTAGCTTGTATTTGGTAAATACCCTGTATATTTTCCAGCTCAACAATCCAAAAACCATCTTTACGCTGTGCTGATTTACAACGTGTTTGTGTAACAATTTTTGCTCCCTGTTCTCGTGCTTGAATGGCATTTAAAACCACAAGCCGTGAATCATCTACAGCACAGTCTGAATATTCAAAACCACGTGTTATTTCATTTTTTAGTGGGCTATTTTCAGGCTTAAATTGCACGACCTGAGAACCTTCTAGCTTTTCTCTTTTCCCTAAATGATCATAAAAAAATAAACCTGTTCGAATCAACCATGCAGGACGTAAATGAGGTTGATGCGGCATGATAAATCGCATTGGGCGGATAATATGAGGTGCTTTAACCAACAAAATCTCACGCTCTGCCAATGCTTCATGCACCAACCGAAACTCTTTATATTCAAGATAACGCAAACCACCATGAATAAGCTTACTACTCGCTGAAGAGGTATGACCTGCTAAATCATCTTTTTCACATAAAAAAACTGATAAGCCACGCCCTGCCGCATCATTTGCAATACCAACACCATTAATCCCACCACCAATGACACACAAATCATAAACCGTTAAATTATCTTGCATATAATTCTCCCAAGCTGCACATGATGGTTGAGTTGCTTTTCGTAAAATTTAAATTCACATATTTTTAAAGCTCATTTTTACTTTTAATTTAGTTTAAAAATGCTGCATTTTTATAAAAAATGCAAACTAGTTTTAATCTATATCAAATATTTTTATAACATCATCATTTAAAATCAGTGAAATATGCATGATTTATAATTTATTTTCTAAAATAGAAAAAAAGAATGAAAAATTTAGAAAAAAATTAACTCAATTGAACAAGCAAATCAGTCATCGTTTAATTGATAGAGCTATGGCATACTTAAAACAACAACAGTGTGGAATTAACTAAACATGAAAAAAATTGGATTATTGGGTTTAGGATTTGTTATTTTAGGGTTAGCAGCTTGTCAAACCACACCACGCCAATTTAATGGTGTAACAGGTTACCAAATCGAAAACCAAAGTGAAAATTCCGCAACTCTTGCATACACATTAGCAGGGCGAGCAAATCAACAAATTGATGCCGACAAATTACAACGTGCTTGTCAAAAAGTTTTAGGCTTAAATAAAACATATAAAATTTCAGTTTTAAGCACCAATAAAATCGCCAATCCTGCCACTGAATCTGAAGAAAAATATGGTGTTCAATTAGGACATTCACGTACATCTTTAGGCTTATCTAACACACAAAGTGTAAATAGCAGTGAAAATTATGCGACACGTCAAGCACTTGAAACACGTCCAAGCACTTTACATGTCGTACGTTATACCTGTTCTTAATTGTTTATTGAATGTTTGATATAAAATAAGGCGCGATTACAGCGTCTTATAAAAACTTACATTGCGAAATTCTTTAGCTTCGTCTAAGTCTGGCCAAGTCGTTGCGCTACGCTCATCTAACTTTTGATAATGAACATGACTAAAGTTTTTCACTCGACTATCCGCCACCCACACTTCTGGGGCAAATTTTAAAAATTCATCTAAGAAAAAGCGATTACATTGATCATATAAGACATCCGCTGCGAGCAAAACATCAACCTGCTCAGCCTTGTATAAATCATCCAAATACTCAAGTTCAACATCATTCAATAATGCATTTTCACGACATGCATCTAGACTGACTTGGTCGATATCACAACAAATGACTCGTTTTGCACCTGCCATTTTTGCTGCAATCGCTACCACACCAGAGCCTGCACCAAAATCAAGCACCACCTTATCTTTAACATGATGAGGTTCTGCCAGCAGCCATTGAGCCATTGCTAAGCCAGAAGCCCAACAAAAAATCCAATAGGGTGTGTCATTCCAAATACGACGAATCACTTCATCATCCAAACGGTCTGTTGGGAAAACAGGTGGAATGAGCCATAAAGAAATTGGGGTTTCAGGCAACTGCTGTGCAAGCAGTTCACAGTTTGGAATTACTTCATGCAAAGCATCGAGTAAGTGTTGTGGGGCTTTTTGAAATTGAAATGTACAGCTCATAAGATTTCTTTTAATTCATTTTAATCTTGAAAATCCCCTCTTCTACTAGGAGAGGGTTAGGGAGAGGTCTTAATTTAATTAATGCCCTCATCCCAACCTTCTCCCTAAGGGAGAAGGAGCATCTCATTATTGTTCACAATGAAATTCTCTCTCCTTTTAGGAGAGGACTAGAGTGAGGTCTTAATCTCCCCTAACCCCTCTTCAAAAAGAGGGGAAACTGTTGCAAATTGAAGATTTGCAACTCCTCCCTTTATCAAATCAAAGGGAGGTTGGGAGGGATTCTATTAACCCAATGCCTTTTCAGCAGCTTCAACAGTTTGACGAATTAAAGTTGTAATTGTCATTGGACCTACACCACCCGGAACTGGCGTATAAGCAGAAGCTACGTCTTCAATCCCAACTAGTTGGATATCACCAACACCACCGCCTTCACGTGGATGGAAACCAGCATCAACGACAACTGCACCTTGTTTGATCCAATCTTTTTGAATCAATTCTGCTTTACCCACAGCACCCACAATAATGTCAGCTTGCTTGACAAACTCAGCAAGATTTTGAGTACGTGAATGACAAATGGTGACTGTTGCATTTGCTTCAAGTAACATCGCTGCCATTGGTTTACCCAAAATCGCAGAACGACCTACCACAACTGCGTGTTTACCCGCAATTTCAATGTTATTTTCTTTGAGAATGGTCATGATGCCCGCAGGAGTCGCTGAACCATAAGCAGCTTCACCCATTGCCATACGACCAAAACCAAGACAAGTCACACCATCAACATCTTTTTCTAAAGAAATGGCATCAAAACAAGCACGCTCATCAATTTGCGCAGGGACTGGATGCTGCAAAAGAATACCGTGTACATCAGGATTAGCATTTAATTTTTCAATTTCAGCCAATAATTGCTCAGTTGTGGTTTCTGTACCCAATTCAACTTTAAGAGAGTCCATACCTACACGACGGCAAGCATTACCTTTCATACGAACATAAGTTGCTGAAGCACCATCATCACCAACCAAAATCGTCGCAAGAATTGGGGTACGACCTGTTTTTGCTTTCAACGCTTCAACGCGAGTTAACAAGTCAGTTTCAATTTGTTTTGCCAATGCACGACCATCTAAAACTAATGCCACGGCACATCTCCAAGGTAGATATGAATCAATTTTGCAAATAATACATGATTATTTAGACAATTTTATTCTATATGCTGATTTTATGTGCATACGAATAAATATAGTATTGTTTTTTTTTCAAAGGTTGCTAATATGTGCATCACCAAGACACGGTGGGATGGCAGAATGGTGATGCAGCGGACTGCAACTCCGTAAATGCCGGTTCGATTCCGGCTCCTACCTCCAATCTTGTAAGCCCGAGTGGTGAAATCGGTAGACACAGGGGATTTAAAATCCCCCGCCCACAAAGCGTGCCAGTTCGAGTCTGGCCTCGGGCACCATTTTAATACTTATTAAAATGGTGCAATAAAGAACCCTGCAATATGCAGGTTTTTTTATGCCTAAAATTCCTCAACTTCTATCACCTTCACCCAAATTATAACAAAACGCCTACTAAATCATTGAAATACAATTATTATATAGCCACCTTAAAGCCACTATATTTATTTTCTGTATAATCATTTTTTAAAATCAGTAATTATCGACAATCTCTTGCCCTCATTTCTATTCAACACGTACAATATTCACCGACCAATCTTTCTAATTTGATAAGAAGCTATTTCTACCCGATTTAACTTCTCATGAGCAATATGAGCAAAACCCAACAGACCGCACTCTATTTACAGCAATTAGAAAAAAAGTATCCTCAAGCTTTTAAACGCAACTATTTATTTTATAGTCAGATTAAAACCAGAGGGATTTTGGATGAATTACGTGAACTCATCCCTTGGGTTCTTGCTGCCATGATTTTTGTCAGCATTGATTTTGCCTTAGGTAATTTCATCGAAACTCATTTTCATCAATTTGATGCAACACAATCTAAAGGCATTGCGATTCTAGTCATCATGCTATTTTTTATGTTGATTGTTCCTCTAATCATTAAACAAATGAAACATAGCTCAACCCATTTATACCAACAGTTTAAAAACGTACCGCTGAAACTCGCGATTGTCATTATTATACAAACCATTAATATTGCTTTTATACAAAGTATGTTTTTACAAGGCGTTCTATTTTTCTTTGCACTTAGCTTTGGCTTTGTTAAATTTTACAAAGAAAATATGTTCAAAGCACATACCAGCACCATTGAATACTATTATTTACAACAAGTTCGTCGTGCTTGCTTTTGGTCATACAAACAAGCCCTAAAGACCAAATCAAAATTAAAGCTTGCTAAAAAAGGCTCACCAGAAGCCAAAAAATCACAAGCCCAACTGAACGAGTACCTTGAATTACATATCAGCCTATTAAAATATGAA
This sequence comes from Acinetobacter sp. R933-2, assembly GCF_030325485.1. Taxonomy (NCBI): domain Bacteria; kingdom Pseudomonadati; phylum Pseudomonadota; class Gammaproteobacteria; order Moraxellales; family Moraxellaceae; genus Acinetobacter; species Acinetobacter sp. R933-2. The sequence continues at coordinate 168,220 of NZ_JACAIJ010000004.1, read as the reverse complement.
AATGAATTGTGTAAAAATTATAAATTCATTGATTTAGATGCTTATATGGATAGTTTAATGTAAACAAAACTCGCCAATACATCAAAATACACCAGCTAATGCAGCAATAAAAAATGAATAATCACATATAACAATAAGCGAATTTTTTAAAAATTAAGAAAAAATGCTGTTTTTTAAATCAGATACTTTCGAATTGATTGAAAATAAAGCAAATAATCATAAATATACTTGCCAAGTTTTATTTTGTTCTTTATTATTGCGCTCATGCCCGAGTGGTGAAATCGGTAGACACAGGGGATTTAAAATCCCCCGCCCACAAAGCGTGCCAGTTCGAGTCTGGCCTCGGGCACCATTTTAATACTTCTTAAAATGGTGCAATAAAGAATCCTGCAATATGCAGGTTTTTTTATGCCTGAAATTTTTATCATTTATTTCTGGTGTATTTCAATCCTTCTTATTCCGCTATTTAACATCTTCACTCTATTCAATTTTAATCAAAATGAATAAGGCAAGATATTTTCATCAAAGAAAAGCTAAATTGAATGAATAACAGAAAATGATCAACACAACAATATAAAGCATTTTAGTGTAGCGGTGATTTTGTGAATGGTATTTAAGAGAAGTTTTAGTGTAAAAGATCACTTTCATAGAACTGAAAATGAGCTTAAATCAATCAGTAAAAATTTAAAAAAATAAAGAGCGGATTACCACTCTCTATTTGAAATTAATTCTTCCATTTCAACATCCATATAACCTTGATCTTGCGCCACCATCATCATTGCTTCCGCAATATAATCTGCCGCAGTATCATCTAAAGATGAATCAAGATCTTCAAACTGTGGTTTCATTTTATTAATTTCCACTACAGTTTTATGTGCCACATGATAAAGTTCATCATCACTTAGGCTTGATTTTGCAATTTTTTTTGCAAAACCTTCAATGACCTGTTTGACCTCAGCAACCAAAATATCTGGATAATATTCATCGTCAAACATAGGGAGAAGTAAATCGTTAAACATATGAACCTAATATTTAGCATTCGTTAAGCGCATCTATATAACATAATGCATACAAAACAACAAACTTCTCCCTGCATAAATTAAGATGCTCGATTCACTTGTTGCACTGTAGGTTTATCAGAACTTAAGCTTTTTGCCTTTTTCAACAAGCCAATAAATTCATCTTTCAAACCAAATTCATCAGGTTGTTGAGCTGACTGTGCCAGTTGTAAAATATCATTCCAACCCATTGAACCCATATACTTACTGCTATTAAGTTGCTGACCATAACTTGCAACGGCAAGCGCAAAACGCGTATCACCACTTGCCTGAGTTAATGGCTTAGATGACGCTGAAATAGGCTGGGTTAATAAAATACTTTTTGTCTGATTTGGTAATTTATAACGTAAATTTAAATAAGCATACTCCGTCTTACTCCCCTGTGCTTTTGCCTCATTTTGATAACGAGAATCAGCCAACCAACCTTTTTGACCTGTTGGAATAATTTCATACAAAGCAGTCACAGTATGTCCAGCTCCGATATCACCTGCATCAACCTGATCATTATTAAAATCTTCTTGCTTCAACATACGGTTTTCATAACCAATCAAGCGATATTCTTTTACTGTGGCAGGATTAAACTCTACTTGAATTTTTACATCTTGAGCCACTGTTGCAAGTGTTGAACTAAGCTGTTGTTTTAATACCTTCTTCGCTTCATTTTCATTATCAATATAGCTATAGTTCCCATCACCAGCATCCGCTAATTGCTCCATAAGCTGCTCATCATAATTACCACGACCAAAACCTAAAGTCGTAAATGAAATACCTGTTTTGCGCTTCTCAGCAATCATATTTTTTAAGGTATCAAAATCTGTAATCCCGACATTAAAATCTCCATCTGTAGCAATTAAAATACGGTTAATTCCATTTTGAATAAAAGATTTTTGCGCCTCTTTATATGCCATTTGAATCGCACTTTCACCCGAAGTAGAACCACTTGCCGAAAGGTCATTTATGGCATTTAAAATTTTGCTTTTTTCATTTCCTGAAGTTGGCTCTAGCACAACCTCCTCATGTCCAGAATACGTAATTAAAGTCACTTTATCCTGAGGACGAAGCTGCTCAGTTAAAATTGTTAAGGTTTTTTTAACTAAAGGTAACTTTTTCTCTTCATCCATACTGCCTGAAACATCAACTAAAAATACCAAGTTTGCAGGGGGAAGCTGTTTTTGATCAATATTTTTAGCCTGAATCCCGATACGAATCACTTTTGCATTGGCTTGCCAAGGTGAATCTACTGTTTCAGTATTGACCGAAAATGGATGTTGACCTGTAGGCTGTGGATAATGATAGTTAAAATAGTTGATCATCTCCTCTACACGCACTGCATCTACAGGTGGCAAGGTTTTGTCTTGTGTCAGGAAGCGTCGTACATTGGCATAACTTCCTGTATCCACATCAGCACTAAATGTTGACACAGGCTCTTTTGCAACAACTTTTACCGTATTTTGTTCATTTTTTTGGTAGTTTTCAGTACTTCCCTCAGAACCATAGGCTTCTGCTTCTACAACCGCATCTGCTGCGACGACTTCTGTAGCTGCCATATCACTTACTGCTTCTTCGGTTTTTTTAGAACACCCTGACAGTAGTACCGTCATCATTGATGCTACTAAAATTGTGTATTTCATTTTCATCACTCAATCCTCAATTCAAATTTTGTAATTTTTCTGATTTATATCGATATACTTCATTTGTTATATTATAACATAAATGTATTTTAGCAATATGAGACTTGAATTTGGTTGACATGATTTTATAGTCATTTTGTAATTTAAAATTTAACTATAAATATCAAATATTTAAACAAATAAAACACAAATTATCAAACCTAAAGATCTCAAAATAAAAAACACAACAAGAACTGTGTTCTCATTGTGTGAAATTTTATAACTATTTTAAGCAAAATTTAAAAATTAAGTTGCAGCTGCTAAAGTTGCTTGCCATACCAATATCGCTTCATGCATCGCTTTTACATCATGTGCACGCACCATACATGCGCCCTGCTGAATACTCATCAGATGTGCAGTAACACTTCCAACCGCACGATTTTGCGCATCTGCTCCACCTAATGCCTCACCAATAAAACGCTTACGTGAAAGTGCAGAAAGTATTGGATATCCCATTTCATTTAACTTATACAGTTCATTCAATAGTTTTAAGTTTTGCTGAGCATTTTTTGCAAAACCAAAGCCCGGATCAATCATAATATTTTCAGGTTTCACACCTGCATCTAAAGCATCCGCTACACGTTGTTTTAACTCATAGATGACATCGGTTGTCACATCTTGATATTGATCCAAATTATTCATCGTGGTCGGCTCACCACGCATATGCATAATGATCACAGGAATGTCCAAATCAGCCGCGACTTGTAAAGCATGAGGTCGTGTTAATGCACGCACATCATTCCAAATATGCGCACCTGCTTGAACGGCTGCTTTAATCACTTCAGGTTCAGAAGTATCAATTGAAATAACAACATCTAATTTTGCCAATGCTTGCACAACAGGAATGACTCGCTGTAGCTCTTCTTCAATAGAAACAGGAGAAGCACCCGGTCTTGTTGATTCTCCACCAACATCAATTACAGTTGCTCCATCCACAATCATTTGTTGAGCAAATGCAATCGCCTGTTCAACTTCATTATGCATTCCTCCATCACTAAACGAATCTGGTGTGACATTTAAAATCCCCATGACATGTGGTTTAGATAAATCTAATGTCAAAGTCCCACAATTTAAAACTCGTTGAGTTAAGGGTATCAACTGCATAAGAACACTCCATTTTTACATTGCTATATTCTAACAAGTTCACTCCTTAAAATATTGAAATGTTTTACACCCCATAAATAATTTAAATAGAATAAAAAAAGAGCCTCTAAATAGAGACTCTTTTAACCATCATCAACATATTAATTTGCTGGTAATGGTGGAGGTGTTGATGGACCATTATTTGGAGTTACATCAATGACTGGATTTTCAGCAATATAAACTTTTGGTGGTTGTGGTTCACGACCTTCCATAATGTCACGGATTTGATCACGATCAATCGTTTCCCATTCCATCAAAGCTTTTACCATTGCGTGTGCGATATCTTTATTATTTTCAAGAATCTCACGTGCAACTCGATACTGCTCATCCAAAATACGACGTACTTCCTGATCAACCATTTGTTGTGTTGCTTCAGAAATTGTACGACTACCTACATTACCAAAGAAGCCATTTTGATTTTCATCTTCATAAACCATTACGCCCATTTTCTCAGACATACCGTACTTCGTAACCATTGCACGTGCCATTTTCGTTGCACGTTCAAAGTCATTTGAAGCACCAGTCGACATTTGGTTAATAAATACTTCTTCAGCAATACGACCACCAAAAAGAATTGAAAGTTCATTCAACATCTTATCTTTATAATGGCTAGTTTGATCATGTTCAGGTAACTGCCAAGTTACTCCCAAAGCCCAACCACGCGGCATAATCGTTACTTTATGCACAGGGTCTGTACCTGGAAGAATTTCAGCAACAATCGCATGACCTGCTTCATGGTAAGCAGTTGCACGACGTTCTTCTTCACGAATCACCATCGACTTACGTTCAGGACCCATGTAGATTTTATCTTTAGCATCTTCAAAGTCATGCATATCGACAGTGTTCTTGTTACGACGCGCAGCGAATAACGCTGCTTCGTTCACAAGGTTTGCCAATTGTGCACCTGAGAAGCCAGGCGTACCACGTGCTAGAACTTTAACATCCACACCTGTTACAGAAGGCAATTTCTTCAAGTGAACATTTAAAATTTGCTCACGACCTTTGATGTCTGGAAGACCTACCATCACTTGACGGTCAAAACGACCTGGACGTAGTAAAGCTTTATCGAGTACATCTGCACGGTTTGTTGCAGCAATGACGATAATACCTTCATTGCCTTCGAAACCATCCATTTCCACAAGCATTTGGTTCAGCGTTTGCTCACGTTCATCGTGACCACCACCTGTACCTGAACCACGGTGACGACCAACTGCATCAATCTCATCAATAAAGATGATACATGGTGCATGACGTTTTGCTTGTTCGAACATGTCGCGCACACGTGATGCACCAACACCCACAAACATTTCAACGAAATCAGAACCTGAGATACTAAAGAATGGTACTTTTGCCTCACCTGCAATCGCTTTTGCAAGTAAAGTTTTACCTGTACCCGGAGGACCAACCATCAACACGCCTTTAGGAATTGTTGCACCTAAGCGTTTGAATTTTGCTGGATCCTTTAAGAAATCAACAATTTCAACAACTTCTTGTTTTGCTTCGTCACAACCTGCAACATCTGTAAATGTTACTTTGATTTGGTCTTCTGAAAGCATTTTTGCTTTTGACTTACCAAAACTCATTGGACCATTTTTACCGCCTGCGCCACCACCCATGTTGCGCATAAAGAACATGAATAACAAAATGATTAAAAGCACAGGGAAGCTTGCGATAAGAAGCTGCATCAATAAACCTTGACGCTGAGGTGCAGTACCTTCAACAACAACGTTATTTTTGATTAGAGTAGGCATCAATTCAGGATCTTGAACCGCAGGACGGATACTTTCAAAATCTGAACCATTGGTTTTTTCGCCACTTATTCTTTCACCATCAATAGTGACTTGTTTAATCTGACCTGCATTAACCGCTGTAACAAACTCAGAATAGTTCATTGCTGCAGGCTTATTGCGGTCACTAATGTTACTGAAAATTAAAATCAGCACACCAAGTATCACAAGCCACAAGACGGCGTTTTTGAAGAGATCGCTCAAAGCTTTATTCCCATATCAATCTAATTTGACCATGCCCATAGAGGGTGATCCTAACAAAAAGCGAGTAATGAATTTCGCAATAAATTTTAAAAACGTACAAAATGCACAATTTTTAACAACTTGGCAAGAAGACTTATTGACAATTCATACATGAATTACACGATTCATTTCAATTTTTTTCAAAAATGCCTTTCAGTTGCATAATGTTATCTCATTATTCAACCAATACAGCTTTCATGAAACAATTTCAAACATAACACATGCATCAGAAAATGCTTTAGAAAAATTCACATTCTCTTTTATCAAAAATTCTTACTGCGAAGCCTTTTTACGACCTTGTCCAATTAAAAAAACTTCTTTTGAACGTGCTCGTGATGCAGCGGGTTTCGCTGTTTTCAACACATCAAAACTACTGACGACTTGTTTACGAAATTCATCAAAACCGTCCCCTTGGAAAACCTTAACTACAAATTGCCCTTTAGGTCCTAAAACCTTATTCGCAAAATCAAGTGCAAGCTCACACAAGTAAATTTGACGAGGTTGATCTACTGCCTTATTACCTGATGTATTGGGGGCCATATCTGAAATTACAACGTCTACAGTACGTCCATTTAAAATATTTAACAATTTTTCAAAAACTTCTTCTTCACGAAAGTCACCTTGCAAAAAGGTAACATCAGGTAAAGCATCCATTTCTAAAATATCTGAAGCAATGACTAAACCTTTATCACCAACGAGTTTTCCTGCAATTTGTGACCAACTTCCTGGTGCAGCACCAAGATCGACTACAGTCATACCCGGTTTAATCATTTTATATTTTTCTTGAATTTCAAGTAGCTTATACGCAGCACGAGCACGATAGCCTTCTTTTTGTGCTTTTTTCACAAAAGGATCATCTAAATGCTCTCTCATCCACGCACGACTACTTTTAGATAACTTTTGGTTGGTAATGCGTGTAGCCATAACTCTCTTAATACAAATTAATAATCCGCTCTTGATTGTACGTGAAAAATATTCGTATTGCAGTATGCAACAGCATTTAAATCATCTGTTATTCGTGTGTTTTTTTAAATCAGCATAATCGATTATTTCTACAGAATTTACAGCGCAGTGATATGGCTTTTGTTATACTAGGTCGTTTTTAAAATTAGGTTATGCTTATATGGCAACTCTCTCTATCCAAGAACGTAAACGTTTACGTCAAATCGGACATGCATTAAACCCTGTCGTAATGCTGGGCGATAAAGGCTTGACTGATAGTGTCGTTGAAGAATTAAACCGTGCTTTACACGATCATGAGCTTATTAAGATCAAAATTGCAGGTGAAGATCGCGAAACTCGTGCTGCGCTCATCACTGAAATTGCAAATACTGCTGAAGCTGAAGTCGTACAAACCATTGGTAAAATTGCTTTGCTTTATAAAAAAGCTGCAAAACAAAATCCTAAACTGTCGAACTTAGTTCGTCACGCTCATCTTTCAAATTAAGATTATTGTTTCATGGCAAGTTATGAACTCAATGCTTTTGATCGTCGATTTCAAAGCATTTCTCTCGTTGGTGCGATTGAACAAGTCAGTCCCTATACACTCAATGTGGGTTATTGGTTAAGAGATCCTAATCAACTCATTTTGTATCCTGACTTGGTTGCATCTCATCCACGTTTAGATTTTCTTTGGGAAAAAACTTGCTTTGAAATTTTTATAGGCGTACAGGGCGAAGATTATTATCGTGAGATTAACCTTTCCCCTTCGCAAGCATGGCAAGCTTATCAGTTTGAAGAATATCGCTATCCTGAAACTATGCCACCACAAGTTGCGTATGATATTGAACTCAATCAATTAAAACGCACGCATTATGGCTTAAATGTTAGCCTCGATTTAACTGAATTTATGTTAGCCCATAAGTTAAAGTGGTCTGATCTTTTTATTGGTCTAACAGCAGTTTTAGAAACATCACAAGCACAGCAGTTTTATGCTATGCAGCATAGTGGGCAAAATGCAGACTTTCACAATAAACGTGATTGGCTACATCTCTTTTAAGCCACATTGTCTTAATGAAATGTAAAAGTAACAAAAGCAAAAGGTTCCCCCCTTTTGCTTTATCTTTTTACAGCCAACTACCAACATCACTAGGAGATAAAACAATAAAAATAAATTGCTGATGAGAACAATCATATAAAGTATGCCCCTCCCATAACCAGAAACAAAATCCAATATAAATTTCATATAAAATTCACCCAGACTCTGTGTCAAAACTCCAAACATATACAAAGCCTAAAAGAGCGTTATGCCACCTCATTTTCCATTTTCTAATGTTTTGAATAATTCGTTTTAAAATTTATTTTTAAACTGATGATTATTTCCAACCCACTTAAACTGACTAATAAATAATACAAATGAACATTTTTTATGAAATGGTACACAAATAAAACGCCTGCTCATGCTTTATTTTTAAGCTATATTTTTATAACTCAAAACAATGGGAAAATATTTTTTACCAATCGTTAAATTTATTACGTTTTACTATTTTTAATAAAAACCTTGCTAACAAGCTAAACTATAACAATAAATTTTAAATTTTGATTTATCGAATAAATATTACATTTTAGCGATTAGATATTCATTTTTTATAAAACAGAAACTCACTCTAAATACAAGGCGTTTATCTGACATATTGTTAATTTTTTACATGGACTTCAAAGGCAATGATGCGTATAATGCAGTGTTAAGTTATAAGCGAGCAGACACAGGGAGGGTAGGATTTAATTAACCTTCCTTTTTTTTCGTCTACTCGCTTTTTTACAGCCCTATTTTTGTGGTTTTAGTTCAGGAGCTTTGGTTTGAGCACCCCCGCCATTTTAGCCCTTGCTGACGGTACTATCTTTAAAGGTACATCGATCGGCGCTACGGGAAGTACGACTGGTGAAGTCGTTTTTAACACTGCCATGACTGGTTATCAAGAAATCTTGACCGATCCAAGTTATGCCCAGCAACTTGTAACTTTAACTTATCCTCATATCGGTAATACTGGTTGTAATGACGAAGACGCTGAGTCTGGTCGCATTCACAAAGTCTGGGCGAATGGTTTAATCATTCGTGACTTGCCTTTATTACATAGCAACTTCCGATCAACGCAATCTTTAGGCGACTATTTAAAAGAACATAATGTCGTTGCAATTGCAGATATCGACACACGCAAATTAACACGTATTTTACGTGATAAAGGTGCACAAAATGGTTGTATTCTTGCTGGTGAAAATATCACTGAAGAAGAAGCGATTGCAAAAGCACGTGCATTTGGTGGTTTAAATGGTTTAGATCTTGCCAAAGAATGTTGCGATCCTGAAGGTTTTGAATGGACTGAAGGTTCATGGACTTTAGGCAAAGGTTTCTCTCAACCTGAAGCAAAATTCCACGTTGTTGCATACGATTACGGTGTCAAAACCAACATCTTACGTATGCTTGCAGATCGCGGTTGTAAATTAACTGTTGTTCCTGCACAGACACCTGCTGAAAAAGTCCTTGCTTTGAATCCAGATGGCATATTCTTGTCAAATGGTCCTGGCGACCCAGCAGCATGTGACTATGCGATTGAAGCAGTAAAAACAATTGTGGAAGATGCGCGTAATGTGCCTGTATTTGGGATCTGCTTAGGTCACCAAATTCTTGCTCTTGCATCTGGTGCTAAAACTGTGAAAATGCCTCACGGTCACCACGGTGCTAACCATCCTGTACAAAATCTTGAAGATGGTACAGTGATGATTACTTCTCAAAACCATGGCTTCGCAGTAGATGCAGAAACTTTACCTGCAACGCTAAAAGCAACGCACAAATCATTGTTCGATCAAACCCTGCAAGGGATTCATCGTACAGACAAGCCAGCGTTTAGCTTCCAAGGTCACCCTGAAGCAAGCCCTGGTCCACATGACTGTGCACCATTGTTCGATCATTTCATCGAACTTATTGAAGCATCTAAGAAGTAATTAAGGAGCGATCATGGCTAAACGTACAGACATTAAAAGCATCCTGATTATTGGTGCGGGTCCGATTGTCATCGGTCAAGCATGTGAGTTTGACTACTCAGGTGCTCAAGCGTGTAAAGCGCTTCGTGAAGAAGGCTATCGTGTTATTTTGGTGAACTCTAACCCAGCAACCATTATGACTGACCCAGCAATGGCTGATGCAACGTATATCGAACCGATTACTTGGCAGACTGTTGCAGCTATCATTGAGAAAGAACGCCCAGATGCAGTTCTTCCTACAATGGGTGGTCAAACTGCTTTGAACTGTGCTCTTGCACTTGATGAGCATGGCATTCTCAAAAAATTCAATGTTGAATTGATTGGTGCGACCAAAGAAGCCATCGAAAAAGCGGAAGACCGTAAACTTTTCGATATCGCAATGCGTAAAATTGGTCTTGAATGTCCAAAAGCTGACATTGCTGAGTCAATGGAAGAAGCTTTAGCGATCCAAGCACGTTTTGGTTTCCCTGTGATTATCCGTCCTTCATTCACTATGGGTGGTTCAGGCGGTGGTATCGCATACAACAAAGAAGAATTCATTGAAATCTGTGAACGCGGTTTCGATCTTTCTCCAACTAAACAATTATTGATTGATGAATCTTTAATTGGTTGGAAAGAATACGAAATGGAAGTTGTTCGTGACAAAAACGACAACTGTATCATCGTATGTGCGATTGAAAACTTCGACCCAATGGGTGTACACACAGGTGACTCAATCACTGTTGCGCCTGCACAAACATTGACAGACAAAGAATATCAATTGATGCGTAATGCATCTTTAGCTGTTCTTCGTGAAATTGGTGTTGAAACGGGTGGTTCAAACGTTCAGTTCGGTATTAACCCGAAAGATGGTCGTATGGTCATCATCGAGATGAACCCACGTGTTTCTCGTTCTTCTGCGCTTGCGTCTAAAGCAACAGGTTTCCCGATTGCAAAAATCGCAGCAAAACTTGCTGTAGGTTATACGCTTGATGAATTGAAAAATGACATCACTGGCGGTACAACACCTGCATCATTCGAACCTGCAATTGACTACGTTGTCACTAAAGTTCCACGTTTCAACTTCGAAAAATTCCCACAAGCTGACGCAACTTTGACGACACAGATGAAATCTGTGGGTGAAGTCATGGCGATTGGTCGTAACTTCCAAGAGTCTGTAAATAAAGCACTCCGTGGTCTTGAAGTGGGTGCTTGTGGTTTTGATGAAAAAATCGCGCTAGGTACTGAAGGCGCACGTGAAAAGATTTTAGTTGAGCTTAAAGTTCCAGGTCCTGAGCGTATTTGGTATGTAGCTGACGCGTTCCGTCACGGCTTCACTTTAGATGACGTTTTTGAAGCAACCAAAATTGACCGCTGGTTCTTGATCCAAATCGAAGATATCGTTAAAACTGAAAACGAAATCAGAACTTTAGGTTTTGGTGATTTGAATGCAGACAATATCCGTGCATTCAAACGTAAAGGTTTATCTGACCTTCGCATTGCGAACTTGATGGGCATTTCACAAAAACAATTCCGTAAACACCGTTGGAACTTGGGCGTAACCCCTGTTTACAAACGTGTAGATACATGTGCTGCTGAGTTTGAATCAGATACAGCATATATGTATTCAACTTACGATGAAGAGTGTGAATCAAACCCATCGACTAAAGATAAGATCATGGTAATCGGTGGCGGTCCTAACCGTATTGGTCAAGGGATCGAGTTCGATTACTGCTGTGTACACGCGGCGCTTGCAATGCGTGAAGACGGTTACGAAACCATCATGGTGAACTGTAACCCTGAAACAGTTTCAACCGATTATGATACATCTGATCGTTTGTACTTCGAACCAATTACGCTTGAAGATGTACTTGAAATCGTACGTACTGAAAAGCCTAAAGGTATTATCGTACAGTACGGTGGTCAAACTCCGCTTAAATTGGCTCGTGCTTTAGAAGAAGCAGGTGCACCAATTATCGGTACATCTCCAGATGCAATCGACCGTGCAGAAGACCGTGAACGTTTCCAACAAATGATTCAACGTCTACAACTTCGTCAACCAAACAACAGCATTGTAAAATCTGCTGAAGAAGGTATGGCTGAAGCTGCGAAAGTTGGCTATCCATTAGTAGTACGTCCATCTTATGTATTGGGTGGTCGTGCGATGGAAATCGTATATAACGATGACGAACTTAAACGCTACTTACGTGATGCGGTTCAAGCATCAAATGAAGCGCCTGTTCTTCTTGACCATTTCTTAGATGATGCAATCGAAGTTGACGTAGACTGCGTATCTGACGGTAAAGACGTTGTGATCGGCGGTATCATGCAGCATATCGAACAAGCAGGTATTCACTCAGGTGACTCAGCATGTTCTATTCCTCCTTATTCTCTTTCTCAAGAGATTCAGGATGAAATGCGTCGTCAAACAGTTGCAATGGCAAAAGAACTTGGCGTTGTTGGTCTGATGAACGTTCAGTATGCTGTAAAAGGTAATGACGTTTATATTTTAGAAGTAAATCCACGTGCATCACGTACTGTGCCATTCGTTTCTAAATGTATCGGTGACTCTTTAGCAAAAGTTGCTGCGCGTTGTATGGCGGGTCAATCTTTAGAATCTCAAGGATTCACTAAAGAAATCATCCCGACTCATTTTGCAGTAAAAGAAGCTGTATTCCCATTCAACAAGTTCCCTGGTGTAGATCCAATTCTTGGACCTGAGATGAAATCTACAGGTGAAGTGATGGGTGTAGGTAAAACTTTTGGTGAAGCATTCTATAAAGCTGTTTTAGGTGCAAATGAACGTTTACCTGGTCTTCCTACCGAAGGCGAAGTGAAACATGCATTTATTTCTGTACGTGATTCTGACAAGCCTCGTGCTGTTGGTATTGCAAAACAGTTAACTGATCTTGGTTTCAAAGTTATCGCTACTGGCGGAACTTATGATGTAATTAAAGATGCAGGTATTGAATGTGAACGCGTGAACAAAGTCACAGAAGGTCGTCCTAATATCGTCGACCGCTTGAAAAATGGCGAAGTTCAGCTCATTATCAATACAACTGAAGGTAAACAAGCTCAGCAAGATTCGTTCTCGATTCGTCGTTCAGCACTTCAAGGTAAAGTGTATTACACTACAACCTTAAATGGCGCTGATGCTGTTTGCCAAGCTTTAGCCATTAAATTGCCAATGGATGTATACCGTTTGCAAGATTTACAAACTGTAGGTTAATTCGTTTACCGAGAAGTCCCGTCACCTCTCGGTGGCGGGCTTTTTTCATTTCTAAACCTATGTTTTTTTCATACACTCACAAATTGAGGGACAACAATGCAACGTTATCCTATGACACCTGAAGGCAAGGTAGCCTTAGAAAAAGAACTTCAACAGTTAAAATCTGTTGATCGTCCACGTATTATTGCAGCGATTGCGGAAGCACGTGAACATGGGGATTTAAAAGAAAATGCAGAATACCATGCAGCACGTGAACAGCAAGGTTTCTGTGAGGGACGTATTCAAGATATCGAAGGTAAACTCGGTGCTTGTCAAGTGATTGATGTTAAAGAACTTGAACAAACAGGTCGTGTTGTTTTTGGTGTGACGGTGACCATCGAAAACTTAGATACTGAAGAACAAAAAACCTACCAAATCGTAGGTGATGATGAAGCTGATTTTAAAATTAATAAAATTTCTGTGAATTCACCTATCGCACGTGGTCTTTTGGGTAAAAATGAAGGTGATGAAGCTAAAATCATCACGCCACAAGGCGAAGTTGAATATGAAGTTGTCAGTGTTGAATATCTTTAATTCATATTAAAGCACAATATTTGATAGAATTTAGGGCTGATCATTCAGCCCTTTTTTATGCTTGCTCGAAAATGACCATATTAGCTACGTACTTCAAAGCAAAACGCCATTGTTAATTTTCACTATTCTTTTTAAAGTGTTAGAAAATAAAAAATCAAGTGGAAATATTATGAAAGCAGGACGAGTGAGTCGTACCGCTGAAGCCGCAGCAGCATTACGCGCCAACCATCATCTAAATGCTGAAAATCCTGTATTTTCAGACCCATATGCTTTTGATATGACCAATGCACGTTGGCGTTTACTGTTAAATAATTCGTTAGTTCGTAAAACCTTAAATTCAAGTTTTATGAACAAAACTTTTGGGAAACTGACTGGGCAAGTGGTAGGTCGTTCACGCTATAGTGAAGATTTATTACAGCAAGCGATTGAAAATAATAATGTTCAACAATATGTATTAGTTGGCGCAGGCTTAGATTCCTTTGTTTTACGTTTAGCTGATCAATATCCACAACTAAAAATTTTTGAAGTGGATCATCCTGATACGCAAAAAACTAAGATTGAAAAACTAAAGAAAATTTCTAAATCGAATCAATTGCCTGCTAATGTCGAATTTGTCAGCATAGACTTTGAAAAAGAAAAATTATCGGATGCTTTAAAGCGTAGTGGATTTGATTCTGATCATGCTGCATTTTTTTCTTGGTTAGGCACAACACATTATTTAACACCTGAAACAACTTTAGCCACATTGCAAAATATTGCCTCAATTGCAGCGCAAAATAGTGAGGTGGTTATGGACTATTCTGTGGACTATAAAGCCTTGAAAGGTTTTGAGCGCTTAGGATCACATTTTGTAATTCAATTTACACGTTTTATGAAAGAACCGTTGATGGGCGCATTTATTCCTAAAGAGTTACATAATGCTGTGCAAAAAATGGGTTATGCAGTTATAGAGGATTTATCTGGCATTGATATTACTGAGCGTTATTTTCATCATCGTCCTGATCATATTCGCCATACACATGCATCACATTTGATTCATTTAAAACTTGTATAAATTTCCACATCCTCTAAATCACTGAAATAGCCTAGTTTTATATACTACTTAGGCTATTTTACTTAATTTTTGATTCTTGCTCATATAGAATAGCCAAATATGCTTTCTGCTTTGTACTCTCTATGACTGACGCCATCAACTCACCTGTTAAACATTGGTGTGAATTTGAATTTATTTCTAAAACTGTGAAAAACCCCAATATTCATATTAAAGGAAATTATTCTTATTATTCAGCCTATTGGGATCAGGGTTTTGAGCGTTGTGTGGTGCGTTATTTACATGATAAACCTTCAACGCCAGAAAAGCCGATTGATCAGTTATATATTGGTAATTTTGTCTGTTTTGGTGCTGAATGTGTGATCATGATGGGGGGTAATCAGTTGCATCGTCCTGATTGGATTTCGACCTTTCCTTTTGATACCCGTAGTTTTTTACCTGCGGGTGATACAGTCATTGCCGATGGCTGTTGGATTGGTAGTCGTGCCATGATTATGCAAGGGGTAAAAATCGGTGAAGGTGCTGTGGTGGCAACGGGTGCTGTGGTCACGCAAGATGTACCACCCTATGCAATTGTTGGTGGTGTCCCTGCAAAAATTATAAAATATCGTTTTTCAGAAGAAGATATAACAAAACTGCTTTCTCTCAAATTGTATGAAATAGATGAAAAGCAGTTTTTAAAAATGCGAGAGACGTTGCAAAATCATGACTTAGATCAACTGAGTTCATTGATCGAAACACTGAAATAAAAATTAACTACTCACGTATCATCTTGCTAACCATCCTTCTTTTGAGGGTCAGTGGTTTTAATCTATTCATCGCCCCTATCTTATTGCAGATGAGTATCCATCATTGACATTCATCGTCAATAAAAAAAGCCCAAACTATTTTAAGCATCTACCTAAAATATTTGGGTTTTTTTGACAAAGTTTACTTAGTCTTTAGACTCATCAGGTGGAACTTCAGTAATTTTCCCACCACGTGCTAAAAATGCAGCAACTTCATCTTCCAATGCTTGGCGTTGTTTCAGCTTCGCAGTCACCGTTAGAGTTTCTGCTTCCGCTAAGTCAGTGTCAGTCACACTAGAATCAGCAGCATTTGCACCTTTCTCGGCTGCTTTTGCTTCATCATCATCAACTACATTGTCATCATTTTCATCATAATCATTTGTATCCGTCATTTAAGCTCTCCCCATGAATGACTCAGATCATTACCAAAATAAGGTTTATTTACGAAGAAATGTACCAATCTCTTTGGCATTCGCCTAGTACTAAATACACTAAAAGCGCATATTTTTTAACCAAATTAGTAATTTTATTTAAATGATTGTCTAAAAAATATCAAATCCTATTTAAATTGCATAACGTGTATTTTGTAAATTTGATAAACCATTTGCCTGCATCATAAAACGTTCTTTTAAAAATGCGGAATGTTCAACCTGTTTTAAACCAAAGTTTCTAGCCCAAACAAAAGGAAATAATTCAGCCGACTCTAACCAACCAATGATTGACATACTATGCATCATGGCATCATTTTGTCCTTTGCGTAGATGTTCATAACGCTTCAAAGTTTGCTCATGTGCCCATACGCCACGCTTTAAATCATGTAATAACACATCACATAAAATAGCAGCATCTAAACAACCAATATTTACCCCTTGTCCTGCCAAAGGATGAATCACATGTGCAGCATCACCAATCAGTGCTAAACCTTCTTTAACATAACGCTGTGCAGCACGCGCCTTGAGTGGAAATTTTGCACGTGGCGTTGCTTCTAAAATTTCTCCCAACATATGATGACTTTCTTGGGTTAAAAGCTGACAAAACTCGGCATCATTTAAAGCAGCATATTCATCTGCATAATCATCAGGTAGTGTCCAAACAATTGAAATCCAATGTTCTGCTTGTTCAGGTACTAAACTTGCCATGGGTAAAAATGCTAAAGGTCCTGTCGGATGAAAAATTTGTCGTGCAACATATTGATGAGGTTGTGTGCTACGAATCGCACAGGTTAACCCTGCTTGCTTGTAGTCCAAAATATCTAAATCAATAAATGCTTGCTCTCGTACAAATGAATTTGCCCCATCTGCACCAATTACTAATTTGGTTTTCAAGCTTGAGCCATCTGCAAGTTGAATGATCCAATATCCAACAGCTTGCTCTACACGAGTCACTTTAACTTGGGTACGATAGTCTTTTAATTTTTCCAGCATCGTTTGTTGAATGGCAAGATTTAAAACACTCGGTTCTACCATGGAACCTAGACTTTGTTCATCTGTGGGAAAATGTGTAGAAGCTTGACCAAAATTAATTTCGCCATAGCCATTTTTATTCCAAACTTGCATACCTGTATAAGGCATTTGACGTGCAATTTTATCCCATATATTCACTTTTTTAAGCAAATGAATAGTGGCCTGACTGAGTGCTAAAACACGTGGATTTGCGACAGCTAAAGTTTTGCTTTCATCTAAAATAGGTGCAGCATCCAAAACAGTCGCTTGTACACCACCTTCGGCAAGTAATAAAGCAGTTAAACCACCCACTAACCCACCACCCACAATCACCACGTCTAATATATTCTGTGTAGTTTGACTCATGCTTTTAGCCCCATTGCATAATTGGCAACTAAAGGTTTAATCCCAGGAATAAGATCAAAAGCCACCAAACCTGTATTACGTAGCAGTTTTAACATTGGATTTTGATTACTAAAACCACGTACAACTGAATCACAAAATTTAATCACACGCTTTTGATCTGACAAACGCGCTTGCTCATAGGCTTTGAGTATTTCAGGCTCACCAATATCGTTTTTATGAACCACTTGTTGATGAAGATAGCGAACTAAAACATCTGCATCACGCATACATAAATTAAAACCTTGCCCTGCCACAGGATGAATAGTATGAGCAGCATTGCCCATTAAAATGACACGACCTACAGCTTGTTGATGTGCTAATACTTGTGATAGCGGAAAACTAAAACGCTTTCCTGTTTTAATAAATTTCCCTGCACGATCTCCATAGGTTTTTTGCAAAGCATCAAGGAAATGTTGATCATTTTCTTCACCCAACCATTCATGTTCAGTTCCTTTGGTCACAGGCCAAACTACTGAACGGCGATATTCACCAGGTAAAGGTAATAGTGCTAAAGGTCCTAAATGACTAAAGCGTTCAAAACCTACTTGATGATGTGGTTTAGACGTCTGTACAGTGGTCACAATAGCAACTTGCTCATAATCATGTACGTCTACACCAACACCTAAAGCCTGACGACAAAATGAATCTCGACCATCCGCAGCAATGACTAATTTGGCTTTGAGTGCATGAATGTACTCTCCTCCACGTGTTGCTTCTATTTGTACTTCATCTTGATTTTGAGTCAGTGACGTGACTTGCACACCATCAATGAGTTCAATCAAGGGTTGTTGACGTACTTGAGTTAATAACACACGTCCTAACCATGCATTTTCAATCACCTGACCAAAGCTTTCGACTTTTTCTTCATCTGCTTTTAAACGTGCCTTACCAAAACTACCTTGCTCAGTAATATGCACTTCTAAAATTGGGGTAGCATGTTGTTGTAATGCATCCCATAGTCCAAGCTTCTGATAAATCTGCACTGTACGACGAGATAATGCTGTATTACGAGCATCAAAGCTTGAGTGATAAGGTGCAAGGGTTGCATCATCATAATTTGGATATTTGATTGCCTCGAGCAATTTAACTGCGATATTTGCTTTTGCCAACATCAGAGCCAAACTTAGCCCAACCATCCCACCACCCACAATAATGACTTCTTGCTGCATGTTTTAACCCTTTCTATATGCAATTCAGCATGCTGAATACTGCTTATCTTGATTGATTTTATATTACATGAAGCGCAATGATTTTTATATTGGATTAGTATCTTGTTCAGTGTGATTTGGCAGCGTTATGTTAATCTAGGCAAAATTCGTTTTATAAAAATATGAAAAAATGTTTATTGCACATATACCTTCTGGATATATTTTAGCAGATCTATTAGACAAAAAATTAAAACCCAATCTTCTCAGTCGTAAAGCGTTTTATAGCACGATTATGCTCGGTGCTATTTTTCCAGATATTGACCTATTTTACTTTTATTTCTTTGATCAACGCTCAGTACACCATCATCAGTATTTTTTACATTGGTTTTCTGTCTGGATCCCACTTTTTCTGTTGGCATTTGCTGCATGGAAAATCTTTAAACAGCATACTAAGTTTGCATTCATCGCTATGCTATTTTCAGGTGCTGCACTTTTACATATTTGTTTAGATACTTTTGTGGGCGATGTTTGGTTATTTGCACCCTTTATAAATCGATCCTATGTATTTTTTGAAGTTACAGCACGTTATCAACCTTGGTGGTTAAATTTTATTTTTCATTGGTCATTTTTGGTCGAGTTAGTCATCTGTGCTTATGCATTTATTTTATATATTCGTAAAAATAAGGCATTGAAATGATTGTTGCAGGCGGTGGTGCTGGTAGCTTATTTCTCATTATTTTCTTGTTGATTTTAATGTCACTCGGTTCAGCAAGTTTTTATTTTCTTTGGCGATGTCGATATACACGTAAAGGATTACTTGTTCCACCTTTAAAAAAATGGCAACTCTTTTTACTGTATAGCCCAATCGTTTTATGTGTTTTATTTGCAGCTTTGATTTTTTGGGCAGCTCAAGCGAATGAAAAATATGTGAAATTTGAACATGAAAAAGATAAAAATCGCTATTTCACCCTCGAAAAAGATACACCTTTTGGTGAAATTATTCTGCCCAAAGGGACACATATCAGCAAATATATTCCTGCGGGTTTTGATCATAATGCACCACGCGACTTAAATGATGTAGATGGGATTCAATTTCCATATCCAGTACAAATCAATGGCATGTCTGTTCTCGAAATCTCACCAACAATAGGTTTTTTACGTTTAGCTAAAGATTATCATTTCATTCATCAAGCTAAGAAAATGACTTGCCCTAAAACACACTATCTTGTCGTTGATCTTAATAATTATCAGCTAGAGTTAGCATATCGTGATAAAAATCTACCCATCCCACCACTTACATTTAAACCAAGTCTATGGACATTTCAAGATTGCATGTCAAAAATCGATTTCCCATCGTCATTACCGCATTGGAAAGATGGAAAGCTCATAAGTGCAAGGTAAAAAACTGATTTTTATGCTATTTATACATCAACTTATCATTTAAACAGATACAACTCAAATAGACTTTTACTCCACATGATTCATTTATTTATCAATCAAATTTCGTCGTAAAAGTCTATTGAAAGCGTTCATTAATTTGTACTGTTGCCCTCTTCAACCTTCATACTTTCAATGAAGTGCTTACATCCCGATTTTAATAAAACAATTGTCAATAAAGCAGCGACTCCACCAACAATCGCAATTGAATAACCAACTTTATTAATATCTGCAAAAACATGATCTGTGATCATTGCAACTAAAGTTGTGCCTATACCTAAACCGATCAAGCTACTGATTAACAAAAATATTGCAGAAATTTGAGCACGTAATTGGTTTGGTGCAAGTATTTGCATCGCCGCAGTTGAAGTTGGCATCGGAAAAGAAGCAAAAAACATAGCTATACTTAAAATAACTAAAGATACAGTCAGATTGTCTACCATGGTATAACTCATAATCGGCAAGAGAATGCCTAACCCACCTAGAAAACCTGTGTACATTGCCGCATCTTTACGTCCTTTCATGGTTAAATAATCCGTTAACCATCCTGCAAAAAACACGCCTGAAGTATTGGCAATCAACAGAATTGTTCCTAACATATACCCTGTTTCTACAGGTGATAAATGGTAATTTCTCATATAAAAAGCAGGTGACCAACTCATCATACAAAATAGAGCCATCGCATAAAATGTAAAACCCATATAGTGACATGTAAAAGTTTTACGATGCTTAGCTAAAAACTTAAATGAATCCGTAAATTTGACTTTTTCTACTTGCCCTAACGCATTGACACGCTGCCCTTTACGAATAGGATCTCGTACTGTAAGTAAAAAAACGATACCAATCAAAATACCTGGTAAACCAACCAAAATAAAAGCCACCTGCCAAGCTTTCATTAAACCAAACAAAGGAACCTGTATATGCGTTGCATCTTTTAAAAGACTAATCACATAGCCACCGACTAAAAAAGCAGTTCCCCCTCCAATGAATGAGCCAATTGAGTAAATACCAACAGCTTTTCCTAACTTTTCTTTAGAAAACAGATCACTAAATATAGAGTATGCTGCGGGTGATAAAGCTGCTTCGCCTATACCAATGCCCATTCTTGATAAAAATAATTGCAGAAAATTTTTACTCAATCCACAAGCAGCCGTAGCAAAACTCCAAAAAATAATTCCGATTGCAATAATTTTTGGTCTTGAGAAACGATCTGCAAGATATGCAATTGGCAATCCCATGATTGCGTAAAAAAGAGAAAAAGCTAAACCATGTAATAAGCTAAATTGAGTATCTGTCAGATTTAAATCATTTTTAATGGGTTCAATCATCAAAACTAAAATTTGACGATCTATATATGAAAATATATAGGCTAACATGCATAAAAAAACAACATACCAAGCATATTTAGAACTGTGCTGCTTTTGTGGTATCTCACCATCATTTGCATTTTCGTGTCTCATCATTTATTTCCTTATAATTCGAGATTACGTTATCAATCCACACTTTGGACTTTTTAAGTGATGAAAAAATCATTTTCCTAACGAAATGTATTGTTGTTGGATCATCATATTCGCTTTTGATTTTATCAGCACACTGATAATATTTCTTTTTATTTTAAGGAGCAAGTACATTCAGAGAAAATTTTTATTCTGCGTATTGCACAAAATTAGATCAAAAAATGCTGACAGCGGATGCTAATGCCATTTCTTTTTATGAATCTCTTGGCTTTAGTCGTGCTGGAAAAACTCAACCTATGTGGATTTGTGCTGGAACAGAACATTAAAAAATAGAAAAATAAATCAAAGCGCAAACAATAATAAGGACATAAAAAAACCCTCCTGTACTCAGGAGGGTAAAATCTTCAAAATGTGCCACCTTTCAAGATGACTTTTTAAGTGAAATTTTTAATATTCCACTGATTTTTACTGCACCATGCTTAGTTTGACTCTGCCATGAGTGCTTCAATATCTGCAACAGATTTCACAACATTTTTAGTCAAAACCAATGGACCATTTTGTGTTGCAACGACATCGTCTTCAATACGAATACCGATACCACGCCATTTTTTATCTACGGTTTGATCATCAGGTGCAATATACAAACCAGGTTCCACTGTCACCACCATACCTTCTTCATAGCAGCGCCATTCGCCTTGATCTTTATATGACCCTACATCATGCACATCCATACCTAACCAATGTCCTGTACCATGCATATAAAATTGGCGATAACGTTCAGTTTCAATAATCTCTTCCAAATCGCCCTGCATAATCCCTAAATCAAGTAAACCTTGAACTAAGATTCTTACCGCAACATGATGTGGTTCTTTATAAGAGTTACCAATACGTACAGCATCTATCGCAGCAATTTGTGAGTCTAATACAATTTGATATAATGCTTTTTGTTCAGGACTAAATTGACCATTTACAGGAAAAGTACGGGTAATGTCAGAAGCATAAAGCTCATATTCACAAGCTGCATCAATAAGAACTAAATCACCATTTTTCAATGGTTTATTATTTTCTACATAATGCAAAATACAGCCATTTTCACCACCACCTACGATACTATTATATGATGGCACACAACCATTTTTTCCAAAAATATAATTCAGTTCAGCCTCTAGAGCATATTCCATCATATTTGGTCGAACTGTTTGCATAGCACGGGTATGTGCTTCAGCACTAATCTCTGAAGCAATTTGCATAAGCTGAATTTCTTTGGCTGACTTATGCAAACGCATTTCGTCTACAATCTGATCAAGTTGAATGATCTGAGCAGGAACAGCCGCACCACGACGTGACTCACCTGTTGCTTTAGCAATCCACTGACTGACTCGCGCATCAAATTCAGCACGTTGCCCGATACGATAAAAAAGTTTTTCTTTATTGAGTAATTTTTCAATAATCTCTTCATCTAACAGATCAATGGCATAAGCTTCATCAGCATCATAATCGTCTATTGCACCATCAATTCCTGCACGATAACCATTCCAAATTTCCATTTCACGATTACGTTCACGACAAAAAAGACTATAGCTATAGTCTTCACATGTTGCATCTGTTTCAATAATTGCCACAGCTTCAGGCTCAGAAAAACCTGTTAAATAGAAAAAACTACTATCAGCACGAAATTTATAATCAGCATCTCGATTTCGCATCACTTCTGGACTGGTTGCAATAATCGCAATGCTATTAGGACCCATTTGTTCTGCGAGGCGGTCACGACGTTCCCGAAAATCTACTTGCGTTAATTTCATTCTTTATTCAGCTTATCATTCAATGGTAAAAATTAGTTTGGTCTTATTCAATCAAAAATAAAGGCTTTTTATGTGCAATATCATCTTAAAAAACCTTTATTTTGATGGGTAAATTTAACTAGGGCGATGTGGTGTAAACATCTCTACCACATTATTACTATCAGAAGCATCGATGACTTGCTTCATTTTACTGTGAAAATTTTGTAATAAGGAGCTTTCTAAAACTGGAATTTTCTTTCGTCCCATTGACAATGATACAGGAATTAAACGTACAAACTCATATAACTCTTGATAGCTTGCCTCACCTTCTTCATCATCATCTGACTCATCAAATTCAACAGAAGCAACATCTTGTAAACTTTCAATCAATTCTTGTTCATCTGCTCGAATATGACCTGAAGCTAAACCAAAACCGAGCACTACACCAGCACACCAATCTGCTAATGCTAAAACGCGCTCAGCAAGGCTATGCTCGTCATCTGGTAATAATGGTAAATAATCCAATTCATCTTCTGATAAAGCATGTGCAATGTCTTCGGCTTCTTCAGCTAACATTGCGAGCGCATCTTCGTTTACTTTTGGTACATCAATGGTTGATAAAATTTGTAACCATTCATCACGAGATGGCACTTCAGTAACACAAATTATACCTGTAAGTAAGCCATGTAACTCACTTGGGCTTGAAATTTCTTCAATTTGACCAAAGTTTTGATCCCAATCTGACCAACCTGAAATATCGTCTTGCATTCGCTTTTCCAATCTCTATACTTCTGTATATATTACCTTTGATTGCAGATCTGTGCGACCCGTTATGCTAGAACAATTACAGCGTCTACAAACGCATATTGGTGTTTTAAAAACACGTATTGAAAAAACTGAGAAAGAAAATGTAGCACTGTTAAAAGAGAAAGCTAACAGTGAAGAGCAGACACATACTCAGATTTTGCATAAGAATGGCATTATCACTCAAAAGCAAGATGAAATCGAAAGCTTGACTGAACAACTGTCTCAATTGCAAAAACAGTTTAATCAACTCAATACTGATGCAAAATCTTTGGCTGAACGTTATGGTCGCCTAGAAAAAAGTTGTACTGATCTAAAAACACGTTTTCAAGAGATT
Organism: Acinetobacter sp. R933-2; assembly: GCF_030325485.1. Lineage (NCBI taxonomy): Bacteria > Pseudomonadati > Pseudomonadota > Gammaproteobacteria > Moraxellales > Moraxellaceae > Acinetobacter > Acinetobacter sp. R933-2. The sequence continues at coordinate 143,907 of NZ_JACAIJ010000004.1, read as the reverse complement.
TTGACTGAACGTAATGAATTACGTGTAATGAAAGAAAAGCTTCACGCTGAACAGCGCCAATCTCACCAAGAGATTAAAGAATTAAATAATGAACGTGAACGCTTAATTCAGAAAAATGATCATGCGAAAACTAAAGTTGAAGCCATTATTCAACGTTTAGCTATTTTAGGTACAGAACAAGATCATCATGCGCAAGAAATTCAACAACTTGCTCATCCTGCTGAAACAAATGAGGAAGTTTAATCATGTCTGATGTTGTTATTGTTGAATTACGTTTAATTGAACAAATTTTTCGTTTAAGTACCACACCTGATAAACAAGCCGATTTAGAGCGTGCAGGAAACTTGCTCAATGAGAAATTTCAAGAATTTCGTCGTAAAGCACCAAATATGGAACATAACAAGCTTATGATCATGGTTGCTTTAGAATTAATGCAAGAGGTTTTAAGCCTTAACAAGTCCTTACAAGAATATACACATTGTGAACGGCTCCTTGAGGAAATTTTAAAAGATGTTGAAAAAGCAGTATAAACTGCTTTTTGTTTGTGCATTTGATGCAATCTAATTTATAAAAATACACATTTATTGAGAATGAGTATTTGCCACAGCATTCAGAATATGTATACTTAATATAACTCTGAGGTGTTCGCCAGTACGTCTATTCCCCTGCCGATACTTAAACTTACGGATGCGTTCTGTGTATTTTGAGTGTATGCCTACCCCGAGTAGGAAACCCAGTAAGTACGCGTCGTGTCCACCTTGAACTCATCGGGTTCAGGGTAACGACCATGCAGCGGCATCTTCGGAGAACTTAATTTTTTACAATAAACTTTAACCATCTCGTCTTTTTATTCTTTTAATATTTTTGTCTAATTGTTTGATTTAAACTCTTTTTGTAAATTTGATAGAAAAGCATAGTTCATGCTTTTCTATTTGAGTTCGTCTAGTGAATGATCAAATTATGCTTTACTTTTACAAATGTAATCTGCAATTTTTCCAGCCGCATCGTCAAAAATATAAATTAAATTTGGGTCTGTAGAACAAACAGAGGATTTAAATAAACCTTTTAAAGTCATCCAAATGCTTGTTTTTTCTGATTCGACCACAGCATTTGTTTGTACTGTACGCGTTTGTTTCATTGCATATTCAGTAAAAATTGTATGCCAATTTTGACCGAACTTTTTAATATCTGCCTCACTTGCACCATTTAAGTCAATAATTTGATTAATTTCGACAGAGTTTGGATTATAAATAGCAATAAATGGTCCATTTGAACGACGAAGTTTAGGATTGAGTTGAGTGAGTTCCTCTGCTGCGAGTTTATAATCATAAACTGCTAAAATTTCTTCACAGTCATCATTATTTTGTTGCAACTCAACTGTTACAGGCACTTTAGTCACAACTTGAGCTGTTTCAGCAACACCTTGATTTTCTGTCGCTTCTTCTACTGTTTCTAATTTTACAAAGCTATTACATAATGCAGTATTGGCTTTTTTTGCATTGGTTCCTTGACTCAATAAAATCACTGCCGATGGACGTGTACTTGCATGTACAGGCATCAAATCTGCAACACCCATGGTAAATTGGCGAGACATTGTATCTTGGGCATGAATAGGTGGCATCGCCATTACAGGCGGCATTGCCATCACGGGTGGCATGGTCATTGCAACAGGAGGAGTTAAGTCATCTAGCACACAACTTTGACCGTTTTCGAAAGTTGCTTTTAGTTGCCCCTGTTGCTCAAGAGCATCATTTAAACCGTCTATCTTGACATTTTTTGCTGTTTTACCTGATGCCAGAAAGGCTTGGCAACGGTCAGATGTCAATGTGATCTGTTGATTTTGATAACTAAATTTAAATTTACCTTGATGATTTTCCATTTTACCTGTGATCTGTGCAGAAGCAGCAAAAGACATTCCACACAAAAATAAGGTCGCACATAGTTTGTTCAGCATACATTTAACTCAATAAATAAAAACTGCTGAAATGTATCAAATAATATCGAATAAAGTTATTTAAAATCAATTATATGCTTATATATAAAACAAAAACTGTTGCTTTAAGCAACAGTTAGTATTTCCTATACACTTTATTTACTCATCGGTTAACGCACACTCAAAACTACTCGGATTTTGCCCACAACGTACTTTCTTTAATATCTTCATCATCGCAGGGTCATAATAGCCTTCTTTGGTCATTTGAACACGCGCCTCACGCATAATCTTGATATAACCAGGCTTATCTGCTTCACGGATTTCCATCCAATATTTTTCTGGTATTTCTTTTTCAATTTTATCAACAAATGCAAAAGCAGGATCTAGTTGTTTAGAGATCATTTCACGTGCAATTGACCCCATGCCTATTGGAAACTTGTTACGGTGCATAATCAAAGTACCTGTAACCTGAATAAGCGGAAATTTAATAATTCCACCTACTGTTTTTCCTGCTTTATCATTCATTCCTTTTTGTAATTCTAAGGGCTTAAATAACAAAGCAGGTCCAGCCATAATATCGACCTCTTTATTATTAAACTTGCCACCTACAGTGAGTAAATCAACAGAAATAGGCTGCGCCCCAACGTTTTGCACCAATTTTTTTTGCGTACCATCAAAGTTCATAACAGCAACTTTTTTCCCTGCCGCTTTTGCCAAAGTATCTATACGACGGTCATTAACCATAATATAAGCCGCACCTAAAGGTACAATACCGACCACCTCATAGTCTTTATTCACCATTTTAGAGTCATATTCAGGTCGTGCCAATAACTGAATTACAGCAGATAATTGCTTATAGCTTTGTACCGCACCAATGGCATCAATACTGCCCACAAATGGATTAAACTGACGTGCACGCAAATTACTAATTCCTGCACCATCACAACGTTTACTTCTAAAATCTTCTGTTAAAACACGCTCATCGGTATAAACACGTAAATTTAATTCAGTGGTGGCTTTTTTCTTTAATTTTGGATAATCCATATCTATGCGCATTTGCAGTTTAGAAGGTCGAGTGATTTTTAAATCAACACCAAAATCTTTTGCAATCTGCGCAATACGAGGTAATTCACTAATATAGGTTGTTGCTTGTTCAAAAGCTTCACCATTGGCGCCATCAGGTGAATAAACACACAAGGTCACTTGTTTAGGAATTTGCGCCCAAACTTTTGGATCATTCATTAATTGTTTAATTTTTTGTTGTGAATGTGCAGACAAAGTCAAATCCAGTTTAGGTGCAGCATAAGCCATATTTGAAACTGACCAAGGGAGTAAAATTGCCATTGCCAATAAACTGCTTTTAAACGCAGGTGCAATATACTTTTTCAAGTCATTTTTTTTGATCATATTCATGTTATTTTCCATTTTTATATCATGTGATGGTCTATGACCTTCTATCCTTATGCCTTAAGTTAAAAGAACTTGTTTTAGATTGAATTGACTGCTTAAAACCAAATGTCGTCAAAAAAGTTAAAATCTAAAAATCGTTCCACTTTTTATTTTTTATATATAAATATGAATCACTTAATACAAAGCTATTCGCTCACCGTTTATCTGATTTTTCATTAAAAATGTTTCTGTTTCTTAAGCTGATCTTTATTTTTAAATAAAATGTATGAATAGAACTCATCATTTTTTATTTCAATGATATTTGATTGGTAATATCACGCATTGCCTTGTTAATATTGAGGTTGATTTTTCAGTTTTTAAATACCTTAACCTTATGTCTAATCAAACTTTACAACTACGTAAACAACTCAGATCACAACGACGCCAATTAACAGCATTTCAACAACAACAACATGCTCAAGCTGTATTACAACATTTAAGACATTATCCGCGATTTTTTTCAGCAAAAAATATTGGTATTTATTTAGATGGGTTTGGTGAATTGCGCACCCAACATTTGATAGAACTTTGTTTTAAACATCAAAAAAATGTGTATTTACCGATGATTTGCAATATGAATCAAAGCTTACGTTGGGTCAAAATTTCACATCAACAATACAGAAATAAACGTTTTGTTCTACATAAATTAGGTATGTTTGAACCTATGACGAGTCGCGGTTTGCATGTTTCTTGTTTAGATCTGTTACTGATGCCACTCTTGGCATGTGATCTTACTGGAGCACGCATGGGAATGGGTGGTGGTTTTTATGATAGAACCTTAGCATCAGCGCCTTATAAACCCTATCGTTTAGGATTAGCACATGATTTTCAGTTTTTTGATGAAAAATTTGTTCGAAATCCTTGGGATCAAGCACTTCATGGCTTGGTGACACCAAGGAAATTAATGCACTTTCAACGTCAAATTAGCCAATAGTCATTTTTATGATTTATTTATTATCAAATACTTGACATTTTTTATGCAAATTATTTATTACAGCCCTTGTAATTTTTGAAATACACATCACTATAAAAAACATGACAAATTATTTTGTCACTCATTAGGAGTGCCCATGTCTGAGATTATTATGAATCAAGAAAACTTAGAGCCACAGGTTCCAAGTGTATTACCACTTTTAGCGCTACGTGATGTTGTGGTGTATCCACACATGCAAATTGCGTTATTTGTAGGTCGTGAAAAATCGATCAATGCAGTTGATGTGGCTCGTAACAGTGACAATTTAGTATTTGTGGTTGCGCAAAAAGATTCGCTTACAGAAGAAATTGATCACGACAACTTATATCAATACGGTACTGTCGCGAAGATCGTGCAAGTTGTGAATCACGAAAATGACGAAAACTGCATAAAAGTATTAATTGAAGGCTTACATCGTTCTAAGTTGGTACAAATTATTGACAACGATGAATATTTATCAGCTGAACATGCTTTAAGCCCAATGACTGTATCGGTTGATCAGGATACACAAGCAACACGTGTAGAAGAGTTACGTGCTTTATTTGCTCAATATGCAGAAGCAAAATTACGTAATGCACGTGAACTGATCGCAGCAGCGAATAAAATTGATGATTTATTACAATTATTATTCTTTGTTGCAACACGTGTGCCTTTGAATATTGATGTTAAACAAAAATTCTTAGAACACGATGAGTTTGAAGCACATTTACAAGAACTCATGACGTATTTATTGCAACAATCTGAAGAACAACAGATTGAGCAAACTTTACATGACTCTGTAAAACGTAATATGGAAAAAAACCAGCGCGAATACTTCCTCAATGAAAAAATGAAAGTCATTCAGCGTGAACTTTCTGACATGAATGGTGGTGCTGAAGATGATATCGCTGAAATTGAAAAGCGTTTAGCTGAAGCTGACTTACCTGAGCATGTGCGTAAAAAAGCTGAAGGTGAATTCCGTAAGCTCAAAGCGATGCAACCTGCTTCAAGTGAAGCGGCTGTGGTTCGTAACTATATCGAGGCAATTTTAGATACGCCTTGGAATAAAGCGAGCAAAGTCAGCATTAACTTGGCAAAAGCACAAGAAATTTTAGATACCGATCACTATGGTTTAGATGATGTCAAAGATCGTATCGTCGAGTATCTTGCAGTTCAATCACGTGTGAAAAAATTACGTGGTCCTATTCTTTGCTTGGTTGGTCCTCCAGGTGTAGGTAAAACTTCACTCGGTGAATCTGTTGCAAAAGCGACAGGTCGTGAGTTTGTCCGTATGGCTTTAGGTGGTGTACGTGACGAAGCGGAAATCCGTGGTCACCGTCGTACCTATATTGGTGCGATGCCGGGCAAAATTGTACAGTCATTAACCAAAGTCGGCGTGAAGAACCCATTGTTCTTACTCGACGAAATTGACAAGATGGCGCAAGACTACCGTGGTGATCCTGCTTCTGCTTTGCTTGAAGTGCTTGATCCATCACAAAACAGTAAGTTTAACGATCATTATTTAGATCTTGATCTGGACTTGTCTGAAGTCATGTTTATCTGTACTGCAAATAGCATGAACATTCCAGAAGCCTTACTTGACCGTATGGAAGTGATTCGTCTACCAGGTTATACCGAAGATGAAAAAATTAACATTGCAGACCGCTACCTTGTTCCGAAAGCAATTAAGAACAATGGTTTACGTGCCAAAGAATTGACTGTTCATGAAGAAGCAATTCGCGATATCGTGCAACGTTATACCCGTGAAGCAGGTGTTCGTAGTCTAGAACGTGAAGTGTCTAAGATTGCACGTAAAGTCGTGAAAGAAGCGGTCAGCAAAAAGGCGAAAAACCTTCAAATTGATGTCACTTCTACAAATCTTCCAGACTACTTAGGTCCACATAAGTTTGACTTTGGTATGGCTGAAGAAGAAGCACAAGTTGGTCGTGTGAATGGTTTGGCTTGGACGTCTGTCGGTGGTGAATTGCTCACCATTGAAGTTGCAGCAGTTAAAGGTAAAGGTAAATTCATCACCACTGGTTCACTCGGTGATGTGATGAAAGAGTCGATTACTGCGGCAATGACAGTGGTTCGTACCCGTGCTGATGAATTGGGTATTGAAGCTTCTCGTTTTGAAGAAACTGACGTTCACGTTCACTTACCTGAAGGTGCAACACCAAAAGATGGTCCTTCTGCGGGTCTTGCACTGACTACGGCACTTGTTTCAGCATTTACAGGCATTGCGATTCGTCCAGATATTGCAATGACAGGTGAAACCAGTCTAGGTGGTCGTGCGATGCGTATTGGTGGCTTAAAAGAGAAACTTTTGGCTGCACATCGTGGTGGTGTGAAACTGGTGTTCATTCCTCAGGACAACGTACGTGATTTGGCAGAAATTCCTGAAAACGTCAAAGAAGGCTTAGAAATTAAAGCAGTGAAAAGTATCGATGAGATTCTGCCACTTGCTTTGGTTGAACAACCAACACCTTTGGTTAAAGCACCAATTGTTAAAGCAGTTGATGATGGTAAAAAAGCGGCTCGCCACTAAAATATATTGAGTGATCTCGCATAAGAAAGAGCGCTTCGGCGCTCTTTCTTTTTTATGATATAGAGATAAAATGATTGAACCAAAAAATTCATTTATACATGTTCTCTTACAATATAAAGATTTTAATTTATTAAATTTATAGCACAATAATAGTGATTATATTTTAAACAAAAACCATTGAAATCAAATATAATTTATAGGAGATAAAATCTTATATATAAAAATATACATTGCAATGAGTCATATACCAAGTTTGTTTATATAGTTTATCTTAATTCTATATTTATTTTAATTGAGTACCTTGAAAAAATAAAAATAGACTCAATATTTATAGTAATCACTAAACTTCTTATAGTTTCCAGTTGATTAACTTCAATCTGAATCTCCAGACAGAGCGAAGTTAAAACACAGTCTAAGTTTTAAGACTGTGTTTTTTTATGTCACTTAAAATATAGCCAATTTTATCTTGATTATTCTTTTTCTAGCAAACTATACACCACACCATTAATGACATCCGTCATTTTATTTACATTCAATTTTTCAACCGTATCATCTTTGGTATGATAATGTTTATTTCTAAAAAATGCCGTATCTGTGATCATAATTGCAGGTATTTCAACATTCCAATAATTCATATGATCTGAAAAATCAATTCCTTTAACAAAGGATGGTGCAACCAAACGTTGACAATCTAAACGCTTTAAATCTTTCATTGAATCACAATATTTTTCACCTAAATGACGTGAACTAAAGTTACTCACTGCTCCAATAAAATTGCCATGTTTAGGATAAAACAACCCTAAACCTGAGGGGTATTCTTGTATTTCTTTATGGTCAAAATAGCCAATCATTTCTAAAATATAAACGGCTTGAATTTGAGATTTTTCATTTAAAATAGATTGAGCATGTACATAGCTTCCCATATGCTCAGTACGAAAATAGGGTGGCTCTTCTAAGGTATAAAAAACAAAATCGACATTATGTTTTAAACGTGTTTTATTTGCCGCCAAAATTCGTGCAGTTTCAATCACACCTGCCACACCTGAAGCGTTGTCATCTGCACCTTTGAAATTTCCATAAACATCGTAATGCGCACCAATAATGACTTTTTTAGAGTTTCCTGTTTGTAAATGACATACCACATTACGGTAAGTTTTGCCTTCCACCTGATAAGGTTGATATTCGCAAGGAATTGAAAATTGCTCAATTTGCTTTTTTAAGTAAGCTGCAACACGATCTAATTCTTTGGTATTTTCATAATTTCTAAAAGCATAAGGTGCAATAATATAATCTAAATAACCATTTAAACGGTATGCATCCGCTTGACGATGAATACTGGTATCTGCATAAATATTACAAGCAAAACCACAAATAACGCTCACACTTGCTAATTTTTTAAATTTTTGAAAGAGATTTTTAATGTACATTTCCTCGCCTTTTTATGCATTTTTTTAAATTTTAAAATTGTATTGGATGACGATTTACATCATCTGTGAATTTTTTACACCATCTATGAATTTTCTCGTCCTGAGCATCAACAATATAACGTTATAATATTGAGATTGCCACGTTAGATCATGTTTATATGAAAATCCGTATTCTGACCATCGGTCAAAAAATGCCTGCTTGGGTACTGACAGGTTTTGAAGATTATTTCAAACGTATTCAACCCTTTGTACAAACTCAAATCATTGAACTGCCTATGGCAAAACGTGGAAAAAATGATTCTGAAGCCGATATTTTAAAATACCGTCAAATTGAAGGTGACAGCATACTTGCGCAGTTAAAGCACAATGAAGTTCTCATTGCCCTTGAAGTAGGTGGTCGTGAGTTCAGCACCGAGAAACTCGCAGAAACCATGAAAGGTTGGATGCTTGAAGGCTATGATGTTGCTTTAGCCATTGGTGGACCAGATGGGCATTCTGAAGCTGTGCGCAAAGCTGCTGCATGGCATTGGTCACTGTCTAAACTCACCCTGCCACATCCATTGGTACGTGTTATGTTGATTGAACAATTGTATCGTGCAATGAGTATTAACCATAATCATCCCTACCACCGTGCAGGTTAAAACACTATTTTTAACATTAGTTTGCAGCGTTGCATCAATGCAACATTCTGTTGAAATTACAAGGCTTATGTCTTGAAAAAAACTCAGGCATTATTGGAACATTCATACAGTTCTGGTGAATGCTCTATCTTTTTGTTCTTCTGTTTAGGCGTATTGTTATGAATTTACAAACACTTCCGGGTTTATTTATTTCACATGGTTCTCCCATGCTTGCGCTTGATCCTGAACAAGTTGGTCCAGCACTGCAACGTTTGAGTTTGAATCTTCCTCAGCCTCAAGCCATCATCATCATGTCAGCGCATTGGGAAAGTGAAGCGCTTGAGGTGAGCACTGCTGTACGTCCTGAAACATGGCATGACTTTCGTGGTTTTCCACAAGAACTTTACGAAATTCGTTATCCTGCTGCGGGTCATCCTGAATTAGCAGAAGAAATTTTGCATCTTTTAGCAGAAGCGCATATTCCTGCGCATGCCAATAGCACACGTCCTCGTGATCACGGTGTGTGGATGCCTCTCTTACATATGTATCCTGAAGCCAATATTCCTGTGGTCGAAATTTCTTTGCCTATGAATATGAGTGCAGAGCAAATTTATCAGATTGGACAAGTGCTTGCACCATTACGTGAAAAGCAAATTTTATTGATTGGTTCAGGAAGTATTACTCATAATTTAAGAGAGCTGTCTTGGAATGGTGACAATAGCAATGTGCCAACATGGGCATCGACTTTTAGAAATTATGTCGTCAGTAAATTGACCCATAGTGATTATGATGCTGTGTTAGATTGGCAACAGATTCCTTTTGTACAAAAAAATCACCCAACACTTGAGCATTTTGCCCCACTGTTTTTTGCTATGGGTACAGGTACACGATTTAGTGTAGTACATAGCAGTTTCTCAATGGGTGCTTTAGGTATGGATCTTTACCGTTTCGATTAAAATGCCGATTTATTTAATTGAGAATAAGTGATCACTGGATTGCTTATTCTTAAGTTTTATCTGCTTTTCTTTTTCTACTTTTAACTATAATTACTTAAAAATAACATTTTGTTCAGTTTCATTTAACTTTCTACCTGATTCGTTACATTTTTAAACCGAATAATTCAATTCTATCCATATCTTTTAAATCTACCTGTTTTATCCTATACACAATTTATTGATACTGTGAATAAACATGAAATTCAAATATTTAGCTTTAGCAATTCTGCCATTGGCTGTGGCTGCTTGTCAGTCTAGTGACATTCAAAAAGTTGGAGATTTAGCAGTGTCAGTGTTACAACAACAAAATGCAGATAAAATTTTACCGACTTATCAATGGTCAGCAGATACTGGTGCAGCTAAACCATTAGTACTGAATTTTGCTCAAGATGGCAGCTTAGGTATTTCTACGAGCTGTAATGGTATGTCTACGAGCTGGAAAATTGAAAATAACCAAATTGTTAGCACCAATGTAGCATCTACATTGATGGCATGTTCAGGTGATGCAGCAAAACAAGAAAGTCTTGCAGCAAGCTTGTTTGAACAAGGTAAAACTGCTTTTGTATTAAATACAAGTAATCCACAAAACCCAACGTTGACCCTGACATCTGCTAAAGGTGAAAAAGTGGTATTTACAGGTCAATTAACACCTGAAACAAAATACCAATCTCAAGGTGAAACCATTTTCCTTGAAATTTCACCTGAAACTAAAGAATGTACTGCGGGTGTAATGAAGAAACAATGCTTACAAGTTCGTGAAATCAAATATGCGGACAATGGCGTTAAAACACAAGTAGATAAAGACTGGACGTTGTTCTACGACAATATTGATGGTTTCACTCATACAACCGATGAGCGTCAAGTCGTGCGTATTAAGCGTTATGAAATTAAAAATCCTGCGGCTGATCAATCTAAATATGCTTATGTACAAGACATGATCATTGAGCGTGAAGCGGTTAAAGGTTCTCTTTAATTTTTATACATCAAAATAGTTTTTTTAAAACCGATGTTTAGGCATCGGTTTTTTTAACACTAAAATTATTTTTTATCATTCAAAGCAAATAAGTGATGTGCTTAATCAAAATATTACGATTTTTCCCTGTCTTGTTTTGATATCTGCCTGTCAAAACTCCCCCATTCAAAATCAATCTCTAAACCCTACTACTCCGCTACCCACACAGCAATTCATTGATGTATTAACACAACATGAACAACACATTGCTCGAATCATGTCGAAGCCTATGAATATCAGGTTTGACTTTTCAACGCCTTTACCAATATTAATTTTAGAATCAAAATATCAACCCAATATGATTTTCCAAGCCATTCCACGGAAACAAGACCTAAAATCAACTTGATTCAATGCCATAAAAAACCGATGCAAAAGCATCGGTTTTTAGATTTATTCGAGGCTTAAAGCTTAGAATACACCTTGTGCGATCATCGCATCAGCTACTTTTACGAAGCCTGCAATATTTGCACCATTTACATAGTTCACAGTACCGTCTTCTTCAGTACCATATTTCACACAGTTACGGTGAATTTCTTTCATGATCGCATGTAAACGCTCATCTACTTCTTCAAATGTCCAACCCAAACGGATTGAGTTTTGTGACATTTCAAGCCCAGAAGTCGCAACACCACCGGCATTTGATGCTTTACCTGGTGCATAAAGAATTTTCGCTTCAACGAATTTCTCTACAGCTTCAAGTGTAGAAGGCATGTTTGCACCTTCAGCTACACAGATCACGCCATTAGCAAGAAGTGCAACAGCATCATCTTCATTCAATTCATTTTGTGTTGCACATGGTAGTGCGATATCACATTTGATTGACCAAGGACGTTGACCTTCAAGATATTCAAAACCGTGTTTAGATGCAAATTCTGAAATACGACCACGTTTTACATTTTTAAGTTCCATCACTTCACATAAAAGTTCAGTAGTAAAACCATTTTTAACGTATACCGTACCGTTAGAGTCTGAAAGTGAAACTACTTTCGCACCTAAGTACATCGCTTTTTCAGCAGCAAACTGAGCAACGTTACCAGAACCTGAAATAGCGACAGTCTTGTCTTTAAAGCTTTCACCACGAGTTTTAAGCATTTCTTCAGCAAAATAAACTGTACCGAAGCCAGTTGCTTCTGGACGTGCCAAAGAGCCACCAAAAGACAAACCTTTGCCTGTAAATACGCATGAAGTGTCATTGCTGAGCTTCTTCATCATACCAGCCATGTAACCCACTTCACGACCACCTACACCGATATCACCCGCTGGAATATCTGTATTTGAACCAAGGTGACGATAAAGTTCGATCATTAACGCTTGGCAGAAACGCATGATTTCGCCTTCTGACTTACCTTTAGGGTTAAAGTCAGAACCACCTTTACCACCGCCCATTGGCAATGTAGTCAAAGCATTTTTAAAAGTTTGTTCGAAACCTAAAAATTTTAAAATTGAAAGGTTTACAGATGGGTGGAAGCGCATACCACCTTTGAATGGTCCAATTGCAGAGTTATATTGAACACGGAAAGCACGGTTTACTTGTGTTTGACCTTGGTCATCTAACCAAGATACACGGAATTGAATCGCACGTTCTGGCTCTACAAGACGTTCAAGCAAACCATAATCTGCATATTGTGGATTTTTCTCAATAAATGGCCATAAGCTGGTCATTACTTCTTCTACAGCTTGCAGAAATTCGGGTTGGTTTGGATCACGTGCTTTAACGTAATCTAGGAAGTCATTCAGGCTAGTATATTTCAACGCTCAATCCTCAGCATAAGGGGTGAATCAAAATTGGTCAAATTTTTCAAAAGAATGATATATTTTGGCGCAAAGTATTTAATCTCTTTTGTTAACAATCTACAACACTTTTTCTAATGTTTTTTTAAATAATTATTAAATTCAACATGATATTTACTAATAAATAAAAAAAATTATGCCCATTCAGTCGCATTTTTCATATATTCACTGTGGCATTTTTGCTCATATTTAGCGCATTTTTCGTCCTATTTTGGATCAACCACAAAACCCTAGGAATATGTTAAAATTTATTCGTATTTTATTTTCCTGACCCCGCAAGTTTTTATCGCATGAATTCGCAAATTTCTCTCATCCAACAAATCGATGCCCTACTTCCACAAACTCAATGTGGATTATGTGGTCATCGTGATGGTTGTCTGCCTTACGCTCAATCTATTGCTCAAGGGGAAGCTGCGAATAAGTGTATACCTGGTGGGCAACCTGTTGCCGATGCTTTGGCACAACTTCTCAATCGTGAACAATTGGTTGCTGAAGAAAGTGTTTGGGCGACTCAAAGCGATGGTCGTCCACAACGTATGAAAGCGATTATTCGTGAAGATGAATGTATTGGCTGTACCAAATGTATCAGTGCCTGCCCCGTCGATGCGATCATTGGCTCTGGAAAGCTGATGCACACGATTTTGACAGACTTATGTACAGGCTGTGAACTATGCATTCCTCCATGTCCTGTAGACTGTATTGACCTTGTTGAAGACACTCAAGCAATTCCTGATGAACTTCACCGTATTGCTGAACAAAATGATTTACGCCAACGTTATTATTCACATATTCAACGTGAAGAAAAACGCCGTATTCATCGTAAAGGTCCTGTCGTACGTGCTGAGATTGACACCCAACTTTTTGCACAATTTTCGACACAAATCCAAGAATTCCCTTCAATTCAACTCAGTGATAAAAGCCCAGAGAGCACACCTACAATAGATGCTAAAACAACGATTGAACTTGCTAAAATTCGTACACAAATTAAGAAGTTAGAAAAACAACTATCTGTGCGTATGGATGAGAAAAAACAAATTCAACTCAATGAATTACAGCAACAATTAAGTGCTTTACAAAACTAAAAGAGGAGAAAATTGTGACTGTTAAAAATATGACTAAAAAGCAAATTCAGACTTTTTTTGAAATTTTGCGTGAACAACGTCCTCATCCTGAAACAGAGCTAAATTATTCAAATGCTTTTGAGCTTTTAGTTGCAGTCACTCTATCTGCTCAAGCCACAGATGTCAGTGTCAATAAAGCCACAGACAAACTCTTTCCCATCGCCAACACACCAGAGCAAATTTATGCGCTTGGTGTAGATGGTTTAAAAGAATATATAAAAACCATTGGTTTATATAACTCTAAAGCTGAAAATGTCATCAAAGCCTGTAAAATTTTGATTGAGAAACATAATAGCCAAGTCCCTGACAATAGAGCTGATTTAGAGGCTTTACCTGGTGTAGGACGTAAAACTGCCAATGTTGTGTTAAATACTGCATTTGGACAGCCTACAATGGCTGTAGATACTCATATTTTCCGTTTGGGCAATCGTACTGGCTTAGCCGTGGGTAAAAATGTATTAGAAGTTGAACATCGCCTCATAAAAGTCATTCCTAAAGAGTTTATTTTAGACTCACATCACTGGTTAATTTTACATGGTCGTTATACCTGTATTGCACGTAAACCGAAGTGTGGCGAATGTGTTGTTTCTCATGTTTGTAATTGGACTGATAAATATGAGTTTGGTGCAGCAAAAGAAATCAAAAATAAGCCCTTAGACCAAGCCTAATCATGATTTTAGGCTATTGATTTTCGAGTTTTAACATTAAATTATTTCAATATTTGAAGCTTTAAAATTGAAATAAAAGCTGTGTGATACTTATAATTTAGATCAAACAATCATTTTAAAAATCATCAAAATGTCTAAAATAATGATTCGACAACTGAACGCTGATGATGTTGGTGACTTTAGAACCATTCGACTTTCAGCACTCAAAAATTCGCCTGAAATGTTTGGCTCATCTTATACAGTTGAAGCTACGAAACCATTGAGTGTTTTCGCCGAAGTTATTACAAATTATGTTATTTTTTCCGCTTATACACAGCAAAAAATTATTGGTGTATTGATTCTTGATCTAGAAAATGACTCAAAAAATAAGCCTCAAGCACAGCTATATGGCTTTTTTGTTGAACCCGCTTTTCGTGGACAAGGCATTGCAACACAACTTTTACAAGCAGGCATTCAGTATGGTCAGCCATATGTAGAAAAAATTACACTTTCAGTGATGACGAGCAATATTCCTGCTATTCGTTTATATCAAAAACTTGGTTTTAAAATTAATGTTTCTAGTGAAATGAATGATGAAAATGAAGTCAAAATGATTTTCTTTTATTAATTTACTTTACAACAACCAAGTCATATTCCTTACGAAAATAAATATTTCCACCATAAGCATTACGGGTTGCACCTTCCAAAACGATTCGATACTGACCTGAGTGCGTGGGTGTACCTTTGATTTCGATGGTATGTTCACTATAAGGAAGTTGCCCTACCCCTGTATACATTTTCAACCCAGAATTTATAGGGATAGAAGTATCAACAAATAAACCATCGATCAAGGTAACTTTTTCAATCTCAATTTTAGCATTGTAATATTGTCCCACGACCGCATTGGGCAAAACTTTCGGCGTAATCTGAATCTCTTGAGTACATGCCATTAAAAACAAACTAAACAATAAACATAAAGCTTTTATCTTCATGCAACTCCAGATGTATTATTTATTTTTATTTTCCAAATCTCTTTTCATTTGTTCTAATCTTTTCCATTCCTCAGCAAGCTGTGGATGAACTTTATAATCTGCAGTTTTTCTCATTTCTCTACGTTCTTGCAACTCTTCTTTTTGTGCTTTACGTAATAATTTAAAACTGATCACCAATAAGCCCAGTAAAACAAGAACACTTAAAACAACCAAGGCAATTAATGCAATTTTAATCAAGATTTTATTCCTCAGCCATAAAAAAGAGCCCTAATATGAATGAGGACTCTTTTTTTGTCAAAGTTTTAACAACTTTGCACAATGGTTTTATTTATCTAAGATTGCGAATAAATCTTTTTGAACAACTTCGATATCACGTAAACCATCTAACTTATCATAAGTTGGTGCATTTTCACCTGAAGCGGCACGACCTTGATAAAAACCAACTAATTGTTCAGTTTCAGTATGATAAGAACCTAAACGTTTACGAATCGTTTCTTCTTGATCATCTGGACGTTGAATAAGATCTTCACCAGTTTCATCATCTTTACCTTCCACTTTTGGTGGGTTGTAAATTGTATGATAAACACGACCAGAAGCCGCATGCTGGCGACGACCAGAAAGACGTTTTACAATCTCTTCATCTGGTACATCAATTTCAATCACGTGATTGATAGCAATCCCTTCTTTTTCCAAAGCTTCAGCTTGAGGAATCGTACGTGGGAAACCATCAAAGATACAACCATTGACACAATCAGGCTGTGCAATGCGTTCTTTTACTAAACCAATAATCAATTCATCTGATACTAAACCACCAGATTCCATAACATTTTTAGCTTTAAGACCTAATTCAGTACCTTCACGAATTGCAGCACGGAGCATATCACCGGTTGAAATTTGTGGGATATTGTAGCGCTTACAGATCAACTGAGCTTGAGTACCTTTGCCTGCTCCAGGTGGTCCGAGTAGGATAATGCGCATAAAAAACATCCTCTTTTAAAACAATATGTATGATACCTACGATGATCCCTCTGGGATGCACGGGTATCTATTTATAAGAAAGCAACAAACAAATGGATTAGACCTGCTAAAAATCCTGTGACTCCTCCCAAAACAATCAAAAGCCATTCGTCTTCTCTAAAGGCAGGACGTAATAGATTTTGAAACTCTGTTGGTGTCAGTTCACGGATCCGCTCTCTAAACATTTGAAAGATTTTCTGTGCACGGCTCGCATTAAAGGCTGGGTCGCTTACAGGCACCATCGTAATTTCAATGGAACGATCAATCAAGTCTGTTTTAAGTTTAGCATATTCCGAAGGACCTATAGAAAGTTGTAAAGCTGTTCGTATCAATGGCGTTTCCATGATGCTATTCACATGGCGCTTAATAATACGACGTGTTTTTTCCTTTCTTGGTCCATACATCATTTCGGTCATGATAGATTTTAAAGTAATTAGGTCTTCTGTGACTACACTTGCGAAGACATCTGATACCTCATCCTGACGTTTCATGAATGCACCTTGCACATTATATGTACCGATACGCGGAATTACAGGTTTAATCCAAGGAAACTTCTTGTCTTTTGTACGCTCAAAAAATTGTGGATAGCGAACATAATGTGGATAAACAGGGTTAAATACCATCCAAATTGCAATCCAGTTGGTTAAAAAGCCCCAAATTGCTGCAAATACAGGCACAGTACGATGGTCAGGAATCAGAATATAGACTGCCATTTGGAAGATACCAAAGAGCATTCCTATTAATGCACTGATATGCCAAATAAAATTAATTTCTTTTTGCCCAACCTTTAAGAACATGCGTACCATTAAACGGCGGTCACCTTCCATTTGTCGTACAACCATTTCTTTCATATTAACCAATGATTCAACATTCATGGTTAACTCAGTCACGAGACCTTTTAAGATATTTGGCATTTGTTGATGCGCTTGGGCATAAATACGACGCTTAATGGAATAAGGTAGATTTTCCCACAAGACAGCATTACGATCTAACATGACTTCATCAATCAAATGTTCAAGCTCAAAACCGACTTGCTCACCAATGATACGTGCCATATCTTCTGGCTCCATAGCATTCAGGAACTCATTGAGTGAACCTAACTTAGACAAAGTATTATCTGTAATAATGCCTGAGATACGTCCTGCTTTGCGTGGCACAATTCCTTGCCAGCCTACAGGCAGTGGACCAATATGAAATCCCCAAAACTTAATTGGATAAAACACCATTTTCAGTGCCATCCATACATGTATCCACGTCACAAAAGCTGTCACCGGCACAATACTTAATATTGCAAGATGATCAGGTCGACTAAAAAAAGCTTGCCACAAATCGTTAACGTATTCCAACATGCATGACTCTCATATTTATTTCTATTTGCGGTCTAAAGAAAATGGATAAACATAAAAATTAAAGCCCCACACTCAATGTGTAAGCAAATTGAATTTGTGGTCGAGTTTCTTCAATCATATTGCCATTTCGATCATGTAATTCACTGCCCGCACCCATTCCAACACTGAATGTACTAATGCGCTCTTTGTTGAGTAAAACATATGACAAGTCTACACCTGCCCCATATTGAACTTTATCACCATTATCTACTTTTTTACTTTTGAGTGAACCACCATAAACGCCAACGTAGAAGCCATTTTTGTCAGTTCCATTTAAAACAACAGGATAGCGAAAGCCGACTTGCCCACCAAACTCATGATCACCATTTACAAATGCGCCCAATTTAGCATAAGCAATGCCATAGGGGTTGACCCATTCACCATTAAAGTGTGCTAATTTTTGTGTTAGACCTGCACCAGCATTAAGAGTTGAGGTATCGCTTGATTTTAATTTGGCTTCTGGTAAATAGTCTTGCCAATCGGCATATGCACTATTCCCTAATCCAAAAAGTAATATTAAGGGAAAGATTTTTTTCATTATTTTCTCCATTGTCCCTAATTTTGGGTCAAACATAATCTTCCATATTTTTCCGACTTTAACAGAATTATCACGCAACTCATATACAAAACCCTAGAAATTTAGTGTCTATAAGGTCAAAGCATAAATCGTTAAGGCAATCATCTGTATTTTTATAAGCCTATTTATAAATATGCCATTTTTACAGATTTTTATAGAGATTCAAAACGAATATTTCTAATTTTGCTGCAATTCTAAGGTAAAATGGCTGCCCGCAGTATCCATTCATTTAACACAGTAAGTCGAACTTAATATGAAACAACAGTTTCCTTTAAAAAATGTTCAGCAAGAAAAGCGTATCTTTCGCAGTCGCATTTTTTTTGCTATTGGCATTGTTTCATTTTTTTTGCTCTTACTGGTGGCTCGTTACGCCTATTTACAAATTTTTCATTATGAAGAGTTTAGCCAAGCTTCAGATAAAAATCGAATTCGCCTACAGCCTATAGCGCCTCCTCGTGGCTATATTTATGATCGTAACGGTATTTTACTTGCCGATAATTACCCTGTCTTTACAGCAACATTAAGTAAAGCCGATATTGAAGATATTGATGATACGGTTAAACGTCTCACACCTATTTTAAATTTAACAGAAGAAGATATTGATCGTTTTTCAAGTCGTATTAAAACATCCAAGAAAACTGAACGTGTCACACTCAAATTAAACTTAACTGAAGTGGATATTGCCCGTTTTAGTGAAGTGAAGTTTCAATTTCCCGGTGTTGATATTGAAACCCAAATGACACGTTACTACCCACATGGCGAATTATTTGCGCATGTTATTGGTTATGTTGGGCGTATTAATGATAAAGAGCTTAAAGCGATTGATAAAGATGCTTATGCAGGCACAAATTTAATTGGGAAAATTGGCGTTGAAAAATCTTATGAAGATTTATTGCATGGCGCTCCTGGTTATGAATCCATTGAAGCGGATGCACATGGTAATGTATTACGTCATTTAGGTCGTAAAGAATCAACACGTGGTAATGATTTATTTTTGTCTTTAGATTATGGCTTGCAAAGTGTTGCTTCTGAACAGTTAGCAGGACGACGTGGTGCGATTGTTGCGATTGACCCACGTACAGGAGAAATTTTAGCCTTAGTTTCAAGTCCAAGTTTTAATCCTAACCTGTTTGTTACAGGGATTGGGCATGCTGACTATAGTGCTTTACGTGACAATTTAGACCAACCTTTATATAACCGAGCGGTTCAAGGAAGTTACCCTCCTGGTTCCACAATTAAACCAATGGAAGCGCTTGGTGGCATTCATTTTGGTACAGTTGACTGGGGAACCACGATTTCTGACCCTGGATATTTCCATTTACCTGGTGACTCACACAAATTCCGTGATTGGAAAAAAACTGGTCATGGTAGTGTAAATATGCACAAATCTATCGTGGTTTCTTGTGATACTTATTTCTATATTCTTGCCCATCAAATGGGTATAGAAAGAATGAATGAGTGGATGCGTCAGTTTGGTTTTGGTGAAAAAACTGGTGTAGATTTACCAAGTGAAAGTACAGGTTTATACCCAAGTCCTGAATGGAAAATGCGTACTCGTAAAAGTAAATGGCTCAAAGGTGAAACCATTTCGGTCAGTATTGGTCAAGGTGCATTTACCGCAACGCCATTACAATTAGCCATGGCAACAGCAATTACTGCAAATCATGGTGCGCATGTTATTCCACATGTATTACGTGAATCTAAAGGCGCTAAAAAACACCAAGTACTCAATGCTCCTACTGGAAAAATTAATTTCAATGGAACAGATAATGACTGGATCAAAATGCGTGAAGCGATGGTCGATGTGATTCAAAGCGGTACAGGTCGTGGTATTCGTACACCAATGTATCAAATCGCAGGTAAAACAGGGACAGCGCAGGTAAAAAGTATTGCACAAGGTAAACGCTATAATGAATCTATTTTAACAGAGCGCCAACTTGACCACGGTCTATTCGTTGGCTTCGCACCTGCTGAAAACCCTGAAATTGCGATTGCTGTCATTTGGGAAAATGGTCGTCATGGTGGTTCGGCTGCCAAAATTGCACGTCCTATTTTTGATTATTGGTTACTGAAACGTGAAAAAAATCCGATTCTTCCAACAAATCATCAAATCAGTGGCGGTTTAATGACAGCAGGCATTAAACCTGGTGAGCTTCCAAGTGGTGAAGCTAATTTAGCAGCTGATCCTAATGCTGTACTAAAACCAAATGCAACAAAACCAAATACCACTACACCAACACACCAGCCTATAGCTCCTGTAGCAGCTATTCCACATGAGACTGAATTAAGTGACTAAAGCAAAAAATCAATTACGGATTATTGGTGGAGAATGGAAACGTCGTTTATTGCCATTTGCAGATATTGAAGGCTTACGCCCTACTCCTGACCGAGTGCGTGAAACCTTATTTAACTGGTTAATGTGGGATGTACAAAATAGTCATGTTTTAGATTTATGTACAGGTTCTGGAGCTTTAGCTTTTGAGGCGTTATCTCGTGGTGCTGCCAAAGTCACAATGATTGAACCCAACCAAACCCAAGCCACTGTTCTAAAAGATAATATTAAACTCTTAAAAGCGGAAAATTGTCATCTCAAAGTAATGACTGCACAACAAGCACTTCAACAACTCAAAGACCCATTTGATTTAGTGTTTTTAGATCCGCCGTATAGCCTAAATTTATGGCAAGAGTTAGCTTTAGCAGTCGATCCTCTGATTCAATCTCAAGGTTTTATTTATGTTGAAGCAGATCAAGCATTACAACTTTTAGATTTACCTGCACATTGGCAACTGGTCAAACAGACCAAAGCAGGTGTTGTACACGCTGGATTATTTCAAAAAGCGTAAAGTAAAAAGCTCAGTAAAATATACTGAGCTTTTTTAAAAATTAACGGTGTTGATGTGATGGACGATTTTGATTCCAATCTGGTCGGCTTGGGCGGTCATGATTCCAATTTGGACGATTTGGACGGTCTTTATTCCAGTGTGGTCGATCATCACGATCATAACCTGAATGATGACGATTAGGATGATCATCTAATGGTGCAACAATACAACCAGTTAATGAAACACCAAGCAATCCAACCAATAGCACTTGTTTAAGCATAGCATTTACTCACTTGATTTATTTTGTCTATTGATAAGATATCGCTTGGTGATGTAGAGCTACTGGACACTCTGTGTAAGTCTTGTATAAAACTCACACTTATTTAATTCATATTTCTATATTGATTGTTATATTTTTCAAATAGGCTTGCAGAATAGCTTTATTGAACTGATCTACTGTTAAAATATCATTATTTTTTAATTTAGAAGCTAAATATGGACATTCAAGATCAAATTGTACTTGTCACAGGTGGAGCGCGTGGTTTGGGTTTAGCCATTACACGAACTTTACTTCATCAAGGAGCACGTGTTGTCGTAAATTATTACACAAGTGAACAAAGTGCCTTACAACTCAGCCAAGAATTTCCAGAGCAAGTTTTTAGTTATAAAGCTGATGTCACCAAGCTTGAAGAGGTGAATATCATGTTCCAAAAAGCAAAGCAACATTTTGGGCATGCAATTACATCTGTAGTGAACAATGCTCTACTCAACTTTCAATTTAATGGTGATGCAAGACCAAAAGTTGAAACATTGAACTGGCAAAATATGCAACAACAAATTGAAAGTGCAGTTAAAGCAACATTGAATACCACCCAAGCTGCACTTGAAGATATGAAAAAAGACCATTTTGGTCGAATTATTAATATCGGAACAAATCTCGTGCAAAATCCTGTAGTTCCTTATCATGATTATACAGCCGCAAAAGCAGCACTATTGGCGTTTACTCGTACTACAGCACAAGATTTAGGACAATATGGCATTAATGTCAACATGCTTTCTGGTGGCTTACTACGTAAGACCGATGCCAGTTGTGCCACCCCAGATTTTGTATTTGATTTAATCGCACAATCTACACCATTAAAAGAAGTTACAACACCAGAACAATTTGCTGATGCTGTTTTATTATTTTTATCACCGTGGTCAAGAGCGGTTACTGGGCAAAATTTAATTGTAGATGGTGGTTTAGTAAAGGGGTAAATCTGCTCACTTTCTTCTAATCTTGCATCATATATTTCTGTAAAGCTAAATGAAATTTTTCAGTTTATACATTCACCTATTATATTGAAAAAATTAGCAAAAATTTATTATTGGACAAAGAAAATTTCTTTATTTCATTGTCCAATAGCACAACACTTATGCTGTCTGTCGTGATATTTAAAATGATGTTATGGAAATTTTTCCAAAAAAATGAAATGCCATTTAAAAAATGACGCACTCAGAAAATCAAAAAAATAACGAAAAATTACAATGCTTTAGTCCAATAAATACGTACCATTTGCCCACGATCATAAGGAAAACTCGATAAATACTCGTACCCTAATGTATTATTTTTATTGAGTTTAAATTCCATTCCATACCCCATTGAGATATTCAATCCTTGTACTTCTTGATGAATAGACTGACCTGCGCTAATTCTATTTTTAAAATCATCAGATGTAAAAGCAGTATAATTAAAAAGCTTAAAACGCTCGTCAGCATAAATTTGATTACTCAAAACTGAATAGTTTTTTAACTCCTGCTCGTGTTCTTCCGCGAGTTTTTTTTGCTCCTGATTCAAATCTTCATTTGCAATCTCAATCGCTTTTTCTATATCTATTTGTTGATTTTTATCTTTTTTCAAATGTTTAAAAAAATCATATTTGATGAAAGACGTTTTATTTTTTATTTGATCATTATTTTCTAAATTTACTTGATCTGCTGCGATCGCATAGGTTTCTATACAAAATAGAAAAATACTGCAATAGATTTTACCCGTCATTATTGTCCCATGACATTTTTAATCCAATTGATTTAAAAAACTATAGCACTATTTTGAACAACAGCTTTGAATATTTTCCGATTTTCTTTCATAAAAAAGAGGAAGTTTACACTTCCTCTTCTGAGTAACTCAGTTTAAATCACTTTAAACTAAGCCTTTACTTTTTAACAATTCAAGCATTGTTGAACCTAACTCAGCTGGGCTACGTGTATATGCCATGCCTGCTTTTTCAAATGCTGCAAATTTTTCTTCAGCTGTTCCTTGACCACCTGAAATAATCGCACCTGCATGCCCCATACGCTTACCTTTTGGCGCCGTAACACCAGCGATATAACCAACAACAGGCTTTGTTACATTTGATTTGATATATTCAGCTGCTTCTTCTTCCGCAGTACCACCAATTTCACCAATCATAATGATTGCTTCAGTTTGAGGATCTTCTTGGAATAATTTTAAACAATCGATTTGGTTCATACCTGGAATCGGGTCACCACCAATACCAATACAAGTAGACTGACCTAAACCAAGCTTCGTTGTTTGTGCAACTGCTTCATAAGTCAATGTACCTGAACGTGAAATTACACCAATTTTACCTGCTTGGTGAATATGACCTGGCATAATCCCAATTTTACATTCACCTGGTGTAATAATACCTGGACAGTTTGGACCAATGAGGCGAGCACCATTACCATAAGTTTCAAGGTAACGTTTTGCTTTGAGCATGTCTAAAGTTGGCACACCTTCAGTAATCACAACAATCAACTCAATACCTGAGTCAACAGCTTCAACAATTGAATCCAGTACAAATGGTGCTGGTACATAAATTGAAGTTGCATTTGCGCCTGTTTCTTTCACAGCTTCACGCATGGTATTAAATACAGGTAAATTTAAATGCGTTGTTCCACCTTTACCTGGCGTCACACCACCAACAACTTTTGTACCATAAGCAAGAGATTGCTCAGAGTGAAAAGTACCATTTTTACCTGTGAAACCTTGTACCAATACTTTGGTGTCTTTATTTACTAATACGCTCATGATCGATACTCCTTACGCTACTGCAGCAACAACTTTTTCTGCAGCATCAGCAAGACCTGTCGCAGAAATTAATTTCAAACCAGATTCATCAAGTAATTTTGCACCCAATTCCGCATTGTTTCCTTCTAAACGAACAACAACAGGAACAGTGACATTTACTTCTTGAACTGCTGCAATAATCGCTTCAGCAATCATGTCACAACGTACAATTCCACCAAAAATATTAATCAATACAGCTTGAACAGAAGTATCTGAAAGAATAATTTTAAATGCTTCGATAACACGATCTTTCGTCGCACCACCACCAACATCAAGGAAGTTTGCAGGTTGACCGCCATAAAGTTTAATGATGTCCATCGTTGCCATTGCAAGACCAGCACCATTCACCATACAGCCAATATTACCTTCAAGCGCAACGTAATTCAGATCAAATTCTGATGCTTTTAATTCACGTTCATTTTCTTGGGACTTATCACGCATCGCTGCGATTTCAGGTAAACGATAAAGCGCATTTGAATCGATACCCACTTTGGCATCAACACATAAAATTTCACCATTTTCACGAACTGAAAGTGGGTTAATTTCAAATAAAGCAAAATCATTTTCAATGAAAGCTTTATATGCACCCGTCATAATCGTGACAAATTGATTGATTTGTTTGTCTTTTAATCCAAGTTGGAATGCAACATCACGTGCTTGGAAAGGTTGTAAGCCTACTAATGGATCAACTTCTACTTTAAAGATTTTTTCAGGTGTTTCTTCAGCAACTTTTTCAATTTCTACGCCACCTTCAGTCGATGCCATAAAAGTCACACGACGTGATGAACGATCTACAACCGCACCCAAATAAAGTTCGCGTTCTACAGGATAAACATCTTCACAAACTAAAATGCTATTTACAGGTTGTCCATTTGCATCTGTTTGATAAGTTACTAAGTGTGTGCCTAATAAGCTTTTCGCATATTCAGCTGCTTCTTCGGCAGATTTTACAACTTTGACACCACCTGCTTTACCACGACCACCTGCATGAACTTGGGCTTTCATGACAGCAAATTTGCCTTCAATCTGCTCAAACGCTGCCGCTGCTTCTTCTGGTGATGTAATTAAAATGCCTTCTTGAACTGGCATACCATATTTTTTTAACAGCGCTTTCGCTTGATACTCATGTAGATTCATTTTTTACCTTTTACTACTTTTCACGTTGTTATTACCACCAACACTTAAACGTCCATCGCTTTAAATATTGGCATTTATTAAAATTTGTTCTTCTATATTTAGATGATTATTCAAATAAAAACAACCATCTTTTTAAAAAAAGAGCGGTCGGAACCGCTCTATTTCATTTTATTTACGTTTACGCTGGATCGCGTGAATCGCACGTCCATCTACAGCAAGTGCTGCTTCATGAACCACTTCTGAATAAGTTGGGTGACCAAAAGTCATCAACTGTAAATCTTCAACACTTGATACAAACTCAAGTGCAATCATACCTTGGTGAACGATATCAGAAGCACCAGGACCAATCACATGCATACCCAATAAACGGTCAGTTTTTGAATCAGCAACAAATTTCACAAAACCTTGAGATTCGTTTGCTGCTAAAGCACGACCATTCACCGCAAATGGGAATTGACCTGTTTTAACTTCGTGACCTTTCTCTTTTGCTTGTTCTTCAGTTAAACCAACCCAAGCCGCTTCTGGATGTGTATAAATCACAGAAATGATGGTGTCATAGTTCACTTGAGCAGCATGACCGTGAATACGCTCAACCGCCATTACGCCTTCTTCCATTGCTTTATGTGCAAGCATTGGACCACGTACCAAGTCACCAATCGCATAAACACCTTCAACAGATGTTAAGCACTGGTCATTGACTTCAACCAAACCGCGCTCAGTCAATTTAATGCCTGAATCTTCAGCCAATAAACCTTCTGCATATGCTTTACGACCAACACAAACGATGAGTTTATCAAACGCTTCAGTTTTGTCTTCGCCAGCTTGGTTATACTGAACAGTCACTTGACCATTGTTGATTTCAGTACCAGAAACTTTAGCGCCAATACGAATATCTAAACCTTGTTTAGTCAAGATTTTTTGATATTCTTTCGCAAGTGCTTTGTCTGCCATTGGTAAGAATGCATCTAATGCTTCAAACACAACAACTTCAGAACCTAGACGACGCCATACTGAACCAAGCTCAAGACCGATTACACCCGCACCAATCACACCTAAACGTTTAGGAATTTCTTGGAATTCTAATGCACCAGTTGAGTCAACAATTAAGTCTTCATCAACTTTTGCAACTGGAATATTTACAGGAACAGAACCAGTCGCAAGGATTACATATTTAGGTTCTAAAACTTGAACATCAGCACCTTCTAATGGTGTGAATTCAACTTTTTTACCTGCAAGTAATTTACCAGTACCTTGTAACCATTCAATGCCGTTGCCTTTTAATAATTGAGCAACACCACCTGTTAAGTTATCTACAACTTTGTCTTTACGAGCAAGAAGTTTTTGAAGATCAAGTTGTACATTTTCAACAGTAATCCCGTGTACATCTAAGCCATGAAGTGTATCTTCATAGTGATGCGAAGAATCTAAAAGCGCTTTAGACGGAATACAACCTACGTTTAAGCAAGTACCACCTAGTGATGGCTTACCTTTGTGTACGCGTTTTTCGATACACGCAACTTTGAAACCAAGCTGAGCAGCACGAATCGCTGCTTCATAACCACCTGGTCCACCGCCGATTACAACTAAATCAAATTGAGACATCTGTATCTCCAAACAATCCCCCTTAAATCCCCCTTTGATAAAGGGGGCAGATTCCCCTCTTTGATAAAGAGGGGTTAGGGGAGATTTATGCTGAATAAATTAAAGATCAAGGATAAGACGAGCTGGTTCTTCTAACAATTCTTTGATTGCTACAAGGAAACCTACAGCTTCTTTACCATCGATTAGACGGTGGTCATAAGAAAGTGCCAAGTACATCATTGGTAAAATTTCAACTTGACCATTTACAGCCATTGGACGTTCTTGGATTTTATGCATACCCAAAATCGCTGTTTGTGGCGTATTCAAAATTGGTGTTGAAAGTAATGAACCGAAAGTACCACCATTAGTAATAGTGAACGTACCGCCAGTCATATCTTCGATGCCTAATTTACCATCACGCGCTTTACCAGCGTATGCACGAATACCGTTTTCAACTTCAGCATAGTTCATGCGGTCAGTATCACGAAGTACAGGTACAACTAAACCACGCTCACTTGACACAGCAACACCGATGTCATAGAAGCCGTGATAAACGATGTCATCACCATCAATAGATGCATTTACTGCTGGATAGCGTTTAAGTGCTTCTGTTGCAGCTTTAACAAAGAAAGACATAAAGCCTAAACGTGCACCATGGCGTTTTTCAAATGCGTCTTTATATTGAGCACGCATTTCCATGATTGGTTTCATGTTCACTTCATTGAACGTTGTCAACATCGCAGTTTGTTGCGTTGCAGCAAGTAAACGCTCAGCAACACGCTTACGAAGACGAGTCATTGGAACACGTTTTTCAACACGTTCGCCTACAGCAACGCTTAATGGCGTTACAGAAGCTGCTGGTTTAGCTTGATGATTTGCAACATCTTCTTTAGTGATGCGACCACCACGACCAGTACCATCAACATCAGCTGCTGCGATACCTGTTTCAGACAATGCTTTACGTACTGCAGGAGCTTGGTCTGCCACTTGAGCACGTTCAACAACAGGTGCATTACCTGCTTGAGTTTGTGCAACTGCTTGCTCAACTTTCTCTTCAGACTGAACAGCTTGAGTTTGTGCAGCGCCAGAAACAGCACCTGCTTCAAAAGTTGCAATCACTTCAGCAGAAAGCACAGTATCGCCTTCATTTTTGATGATTGCAGAAATAGAACCGTCAGCAGGAGCAACAACTTCTAAAACAACTTTATCTGTTTCAATATCACAAATTACTTCGTCACGTGATACAGCTTCACCTGGTTGTTTGTGCCAAGTTGCAATTGTTCCATCAGCAACTGACTCTGGAAATACAGGTGCTTTAATTTCGGTTGCCATTATTTAGATTCTCCTGATTGATCAGCGACGATCGCTAAAGCGTCATTTACAAGCTGAGCTTGTTGTTTTGCATGCAAATAAGGTGAGCCACACGCAGGTGCAGCTGAAGCTTCACGCCCCGCATAGCTAATTTGAACTTGTTGACCTGCTTTCATCACGCCTTCATATAGACGTGGAGCAATGAATAACCAAGCGCCTTGGTTTTTCGGCTCTTCTTGACACCAAACAAGTTCTTTTACGTTTGGATAAGTCGCCAATACTTCAGCAAGACGTTTTTCTGGGTACGGATAAAGTTGCTCAACACGTACGATTGCAATGTTCAAGTTTTGTTCACGACGTTTTTCAAGTAAGTCGTAATAAACCTTACCACCACAAAGTACAACACGTGTTACATCTTGTTTATTGATTTGATCCACTTCATCAATCACAGTTTGGAATGTACCAGTTGCAAGCTCTTCTAAAGTCGAAGTTGCAAGTTTGTGACGAAGCAATGACTTCGGTGAAGTCACGATCAATGGTTTACGGATTGGGCGAACCGCTTGACGACGCATTGCATGGAAAATCTGCGCTGGTGTCGTTGGCGTAATCACTTGCATATTTTCTTCAGCACATAACTGTAAGAAACGTTCTAAACGTGCAGATGAATGCTCTGGACCTTGACCTTCAAAACCATGTGGAAGAAGCAACGTTAAGCCACACACACGTTCCCATTTGGTTTCACCAGATGAAATGAATTGGTCAATAACGACTTGTGCACAGTTAGCAAAGTCACCGAACTGAGCTTCCCAAATAATTAAACTTTTTGGAAGTGTAGTTGCATAACCATATTCAAATGCAAGAACCGCCATTTCTGACAATAATGAGTCATAAATTGCAGTACGTGGTTGATTTTCTTTTAAGTTACATAATGGAATGTAAACTGAACCATCAACTTGGTTATGTAATTTTGCATGGCGATGTGAGAATGTACCACGACCAACGTCTTCACCTGTCAAACGAACAAGGAAACCATCATCAAGAATAGAAGCATAAGCAAGTGTTTCTGCTGCACCCCAGTTCAATGGCATTTCACCAGTTTGCATTTTCAAGCGATCATCAATCACTTTAGATACTTGACGTTGCATCACGAAGCCTTCAGGCAACTCACGCATTTTACGACCAAGTTCTTTTAAGCGTTCGATTGGGAAAGTTGTATCCCAGTCATCTGTATAATCATGACCAAGATATGGTGTCCAATCGACAAACATTTTTTTGTTTGGTTCAAGAACAAGTGCATTGGCAACATGACGACCTGCTTCAAGGTCTTCACGATATTTTTCAACCAAAGCATCCGCATCCGCACGATCCAACACTTTTTCTTGTACAAGTTGATCAGCATAAAGCGTACGAGTTGTCGCTTTTTTATTGATCACTTGATACATCATTGGTTGAGTTGCAGCTGGCTCATCCGCCTCGTTATGACCACGACGACGGTAACAGAACATATCAATCACAACATCTTTACGGAATGTATGACGGAAATCATGTGCTAACTGTGCAATAAACAATACAGACTCAGGATCATCACCATTGACATGGAAGATCGGCGCTTGGATCATTTTTGCAATGTCAGTACAGTATTCTGTAGAGCGTGCATCACGTGGATCAGAAGTTGTAAAGCCCACTTGGTTATTCACCACGATATGAACTGTACCACCCACTGTATAACCACGAGTTTGTGACATTTGGAAAGTTTCTTGGTTGACACCTTGACCTGCAAATGCAGCATCACCGTGTACAATCACTGGTAATACATCATCACCGCCAATGTCTTTACGACGTACTTGACGTGCACGTACAGAACCTTCAACTACAGGTCCAACGATTTCTAAGTGTGATGGGTTAAACGCCAACGCCAAGTGAACTTCACCACCTGGAGTCATCACGTTAGATGAGAAACCTTGGTGATATTTAACGTCACCAGAACCTTTTTTGTTAAGTGATTTCCCTTCAAACTCACCGAACAATTCAGCAGGGTTTTTACCCATAATGTTCACAAGTAAGTTCAAACGACCACGGTGTGGCATCCCGATCACAACTTCTTTACAACCTACAGAACCTGCACGTTGAATCAGTTCGTTGACCATTGGAATGAAAGATTCTCCACCTTCAACGCCAAAACGTTTAGCACCAACATATTTATTACCAAGGAATTTTTCTAAACCTTCGGCTGCTGTTAAACGTTCAAGTACGTGTTTTTTCTGGTCAGCAGAAAAATTGAATTGACCACGTGCACCCTCTAGGCGTTGTTGAATCCAACGTTTTTCTTTGGTATCAACAATGTGCATATATTCTGCACCAATAGAAGCACAATATGTTGCTTCCATCGCTTCAACCATTTCACCTAAAGTCGCTTCAGTTTTACCAATTGCAAGATTACCAGCATTAAATACGGTATCTAAATCTGATTTGGTTAAACCATGCGCTGCAAGATCTAAATCAGGTACGTCTTCACGTTTCGCCAAACCGAGTGGATCAAGTTTTGCTTTTTGATGACCACGGTTACGGTATGCCGCGATTAGTTGTAAAACACCAATTTGACGACGTTCATGCTCAGTACTTACTTCACTTTGTACAACAGGCTGAACACGACTTGAATTACGACCTAATAATAAAAATTGCTCACGAATATTTCCGTGTGGTTGATCACCTTTAGGGAATTTATCGAAATATTGCTGCCAATCCTCGCCTACTGAGGTTGGAGAAGATAGGTACTGCTCGTAAAGCTCTTCAATATACGCTGCACTATCAGCGGAAAGTTCAGTATCAAGACGCAGTGCGTCAGCAATTTCTTGCATTTGTGGACCCATTTCCTATTGCAAAAACATTAGAGGGTGCTTTTTAAGCACTCCCATGATTGATCATGCCAAATCGGTAAATTGACATTCACCCATCAGGTACTTATGACCATGGGGCGTTACAACATTAGCTCAACACTAATGCAAATAATGAATCATAACGCCCTCATGGCATCATCACTCACTGATATACTCAACCAAGGCTGAGCAATTTTTTGCAAATCGACTTAGAAAAAATAAATATTCAGATTTATTTTTTCTAAAACGACTTCATTTTTATTCATATAAATAGTTATAAACCTATATGAAGCAGTCTTATGTTGAAAATATGTACGATAATTAAGTACTTTTTCACACTTATGACGGTTTGTTAAATCGTAACATGAACTATAACATCAATTGATTTTTTTGACACATACCTCTTATAAATTGGCGAAATACATGTGTTAAATAATCTACTATCATTCGCCCATTTATATAAACAATCCATACAATAAATCACTAAATTCAATTCATTTTTAAACTCAATAAAAAAGCGCACATCAAAATATGATGTGCGCTTTCTTTTTCAGCAAAATTAGCCTGCTTGGTCGAGCAACATGCTACGGATATGACCGATCGCTTTCGTTGGGTTCAAACCTTTAGGGCAAACTGACACACAGTTCATAATCCCTTTACAACGGAATAATGAGAATGGGTCATCAAGACGCGATAAACGATCTTGAGTTGCTGTATCACGAGAATCAATAATGAAGCGATATGCATTCAATAATGCTGAAGGACCCAAGAATTTATCAGGGTTCCACCAGAATGATGGGCATGAAGTTGAACAACATGCACAAAGAATACATTCATACAAACCATCAAGATGTTCACGATCTTCAGGAGACTGTAAACGCTCTTTTGGTGGCGCAGGTTGGTTATTGATTAGGAATGGTTGAATCTTGTCATACTGATCGTAGAACTGATTCATATCCACAACTAAATCTTTAACTACTGGTAAACCTGGTAATGGACGAATCACGATTTTTTCTGGTAAATCGTTTAAGTTCCATAAACAAGCAAGACCATTTTTACCATTGATGTTCACGCCATCAGAACCACAGATCCCTTCACGGCATGAACGACGGAAAGTCAATGATTCATCTTGTACTTTCAATGCAAGAAGAGCGTCAAGCAACATACGGTGCTTATCAGTCAATTCAAGTTTAAAAGTTTGCATGTACGGTGCTTTATCCTTATCAGGATCATAGCGGTAGATTTCGAATGTACGGGTACCTCTACTCATCTTAGTTCTCCCAATTAGAATGTACGTGGTTTAGGTGGAATTGGATCTACAAGTAATGGCTTATAGCGTACTGGTTTGTACTCTAAGTGATTATCTGCTGAGAACCATAAAGTATGTTTCATCCACTCATCATCACGACGACCATATGGGTAATCTGCATGATCAGGTGGTAACTCGTAATCTACAACCGTATGCGCACCACGACATTCTTTACGCGCAGCAGCAGAAATCAAGGTCGCTTTTGCTACTTCGTAAATATTTTCAACTTCTAAAGCTTCAATACGTGCAGTGTTAAATACTTTAGATTTGTCTTTTAAGTGGATGTTACGTACACGTGGTTCAATCGCAAGGATTTGTTTTACACCTTCGTCAAGCAATGCTTGAGTACGGAATACACCTGCGTGATCCTGAACGATGTCACGGATTGCATCTGCAACTTCCTGCGCATTTTCACCTGATGTAGAGTCATCAAGTTGTTTAATACGAGCAATTGTATTTTTAAGTACAGTTGTAGGTAGTGGTGTGTAGTCATCGCCATGATGTTTAGTCACGTAGTCAATGATGTGTTCACCAGCCGCTTTACCAAATACAACCAAGTCAAGCAGTGAGTTCGTACCTAAACGGTTTGCACCATGTACAGATACGCAAGAACATTCACCAATTGCATAGAAACCTTTTACAGGTTTAGTGAAGTCACGCTCACCACCATTGTGCGAATAAACACCAGTGTCCTTGTTATAGTTTGCAACAAGTTCCTGAGTTTCAGCAGACTCTGGAAGTACCACTTGACCATGAATATTCGTTGGAATACCACCCATTTGATAATGGATTGTTGGTACAACTGGAATCGCTTCTTTAGTGATATCCACGTTTGCGAATTTTTTACCAATCTCAAATACAGATGGTAAACGCTTCATGATGGTATCAGCACCTAAGTGTGTCATATCAAGTAAGATATAATCACCTTTAGGACCACAACCACGACCTTCCTTGATTTCTTGGTCCATAGAACGTGATACGAAGTCACGTGGTGCCAAGTCTTTCAAAGTTGGTGCATAACGTTCCATGAATGGTTCGCCGTCTTTGTTACGAAGGATTGCACCTTCACCACGACAACCTTCAGTCAACAATACGCCTGCGCCCGCAACACCTGTAGGGTGGAACTGCCAGAATTCCATATCTTGTAATGGAATACCTGCACGAGCTGCCATACCAAGACCGTCACCAGTGTTGATATATGCGTTAGTCGATGCACGGTAAACACGACCAGCACCACCAGTAGCAAACAATGTTGCCTTACCTTGGAATACTGCAATTTTACCAGTTTCTTGGTCAATCGCTGTTACACCAAGGACATCACCTTCTTCGTTACGAATAAGATCAAGTGCGATCCACTCTACAAAGAATTGAGTGCCCATTTTCACGTTGCTTTGATAAAGCGTGTGAAGAAGCGCGTGACCTGTACGGTCAGCAGCAGCACATGCACGTGGAACTGGCTTTTCACCATAGTTCGCTGCGTGACCACCGAAAGGACGTTGGTAAATTGTACCATCAGCATTACGGTCAAATGGCATACCAAGGTGTTCAAGCTCATAAACAACTTGAGGTGCTTCACGAGTCATAAACTCGATTGCATCTTGGTCACCTAACCAGTCAGACCCTTTTACGGTGTCATAAAAATGGTAGTGCCAGTTATCTTCTTGCATATTACCAAGAGATGCACCGATACCACCTTGAGCCGCAACCGTATGTGAACGTGTTGGGAATACTTTAGTTAGCACTGCAACTTTCAAACCTGCTTGAGCAAGCTGATAAGATGCACGCATACCTGAACCACCACCACCAACGATGACTGCATCGAAAGTTTCGTGTGGAATATTTGTGTAATCTTCTTTAGGGATTATAGCGCCCATGATTGTTTCCTATCAATTCGCCCAAAAAATCTGGATTGCCCAAATTGCGTATGCAAATACTGCAATAATCACTGCAGACGTCAACACAAGACGCAGACCTGAAGCTGAAGGACCCATTTGACGTGTAGTCACATAGTCAGTGAATACCTGCCACATACCAATCCAAGCGTGTGCAACAAGAGACAAAACTGACAATAAAGATAAAATCTTCATTGGCAATGTCATCATAAAGCCTTTCCATTGTTCGTAGTCAAATCCGCCATTGCACAGAATCCAACCAAGCACAACAACAGTATAAACAGCTAAAACAACAGCACTCACACGTTGGATATACCAATCACGAGAACCTGAACCCGTTAAACCTGTAGCACTTTTCATTAGAGAACAATCCATACAAATGATGCGATAACTGAGATCGCAGCCAAGATTAATGCAATTGTAGCTGCAACACGACCACTTTGCAGTTCTTCAGCAAAACCAAGGTCAGCAAGTAAGTGCTTAATACCCATAATCAAATGGAATAATAAGCCTGCTACAAATACCCATACAACAAAACGTACAACGAAGCCGCTAAAGATTGCTTGCACTTGCGCAAAACCTTCAGGCGTAGACAATGATTTGTCTAAAAGCCATAGAAGTACCGGTACGAGTAAAAATACGATGACACCTGAAAGACGGTGTAGAATTGATGCAATAGCCACAGGGGATTTTAAGTTTACATCTAAAACTTGACCCATGGACAAATTGACAGGTCTGTTGCTTTTCACAGCGGGCATCCTGTAAGTAAAAACTCCATCCGGAGTTTGTTGGAATTAATTCGAAGGAAAGCTGGCATTGTTAGGCAAGCAAATTGCCTAAACTTATAAACGACACTGAATTATAAATCGTGCACTGTCAAAATACAAACGATGCTATTTGGCTTTTTAATGAAAAACTCTACAAATAAGAATCATTTACAACAAAACATCTCATCATACAGAAAATTAAAATCAATAAAACCATTCTATCTATTTATTTTTTAAACGTTTAATTTAAATATGCTGATATATTTTTATTTATTTTTAAGTTTTTTAAATTTTAGACTAAAGCACAACATAAATACGAAACTCTGTTTTATTTAAAATTTCAATCATTAATGATATTGAATCATGAACTGTATATAAAGATATTTATAAATTAAACACTACCATTATTTTTAAAATAAATAGTGCATATCATTAATATAATATTTAACTTAAGAGTTTTTGAACAGAAATAAGTACTTAGTTTGTGAATAAATCAATTTTAGTTTTAAAAATAGCAAATAATTGCTTACTTTTAAGACGGAATTTAGCATATTTTTCGCGCTAAAGATCATTTTTTAAACAGTAAAAACTTTTTTCAAACTATTTTTTAACCAATCAATAATGAAAATGAAAAAAAATATTTCAATCATTTTTGTGTGGTTTTTTCACACAGTATTAATTTTTATGAATTGTAAGTCATGGTAATTAGATGGTTTTAGGTGATTTGCATACATTTAACAATATTTAAAAATTCAATAATTTTTAGGCTTTGATCACTGTTCTTGTCTAGCAAGATCAATTATTTTTATGCACCAAATCTAGAATTTGCCTTATTATACTGAGCCGATACTGTAAGTTTATTTAAAATTCTTTGAATGAGATTGCATGACTAAGCTACTGTGCTAACGTCACTTTTTATCCATAAGTATAATTGACAAAATTTCAGTACTCACTAAGCTAATAGCAATTTTTGATCTGTCTAACTTGTTTGGTAACAAATAACAATTACAAGTTAGATAAAACATTCACCAGGACAGGAGATCAATTGAATGTCTGCAGCAACTGGCAAAAAAGCCGTTTTACAACTTGATGGCAAAGAAATTGAATTACCAATTTACAGTGGTACATTGGGCCCAGATGTAATCGACGTTAAAGATGTATTGGCCGCAGGTCACTTTACTTTTGATCCTGGTTTTATGGCAACTGCTGCTTGTGAATCAAAAATCACATTCATCGATGGCGGCAAAGGTGTTCTTTTACACCGTGGTTACCCAATCGACCAACTTGCAACTCAAGCTTCTTACTTAGAAACTTGCTACTTATTATTAAGTGGTGAACTTCCTACAGCTGAACAAAAAGCTGAATTTGAAGCAAAAGTACGCAACCATACTATGGTACATGACCAAGTAAGCCGCTTCTATAACGGTTTCCGTCGTGATGCTCACCCTATGGCTATAATGGTTGGCGTTGTTGGTGCACTTTCTGCGTTCTATCACAATGGTTTTGATGTTGAAGATGTAAACCACCGTGAAATTACTGCGATTCGCTTAATTGCAAAAGTTCCTACACTTGCTGCTTGGAGCTACAAATACACAGTGGGTCAACCATTCATGTATCCACGTAACGATTTAAGTTACGCTGAAAACTTCTTGTACATGATGTTTGCTACACCTGCTGACAAAGATTACAAAGTAAATCCTATCCTTGCTAAAGCAATGGATCGTATCTTTACACTTCATGCTGACCATGAACAAAATGCGTCTACATCTACAGTACGTTTAGCGGGTTCTACTGGCGCTAATCCTTATGCATGTATCGCTGCGGGTATCTCTGCGCTTTGGGGTCCTGCTCACGGTGGTGCAAACGAAGCTGTTCTTAAGATGCTTGATGAAATCGGTACCGTTGAAAACGTTGCTGACTTCATGGAAAAAGTGAAAACTAAAGAAGTTAAACTTATGGGCTTCGGTCACCGAGTTTACAAAAACTTCGATCCACGTGCGAAAGTAATGAAAGAGACTTGTGACGAAGTTCTAAGCGCTCTTGGTATCAATGATCCACAATTAGCACTTGCTATGGAACTTGAACGTATTGCACTTTCTGATGAATACTTCATCAAACGTAACTTATACCCTAACGTAGACTTCTACTCAGGTATCATCCTTAAAGCGATTGGTATCCCAACAGAAATGTTTACTGTAATCTTCGCTCTTGCACGTACTGTTGGTTGGATCAGCCACTGGTTAGAAATGCACAGCGCACCTTACAAAATCGGTCGTCCTCGTCAGCTTTACACTGGCGAAACTCAACGCGATATCAAACGTTAATTCGTTATACGCTTTGACCATAAAAAACCACCTTTTGGTGGTTTTTTTATCACTTCAATTTATCGAATTTTAAAGGGTATTTTATCTTCTTTTATGGTCACTTTAGCACCTTTACATGCATTTGATGTTTTGCTTGTTCTCAATACATAATCTGCCTCAGAAACTACTTTTAATGTACTTTCAATATTCTCTCCAGTTTTACAATCTTCTTCACCTAATTTTTCACTATAACGCCCTGCATAACTTGAAGATTCAGCCGTCGCAACCACATAAGCTTTCCAACCATCAAAATAAACTAAGTCATCTCGACTAGAGACTTCACCCTGACCAGAACTTGCAGAAGTCAATTGCACAAGTTGAATCGGCTTGCTTTTAGCTTGAGCATTATAAACTTTAAATCTATTGGCTTGCCCGCCATATTCAAGGATTTGTGACTGCTTTAACTTTGGTCGAGTCAAAATATAACCACCCCAAAAATTGCGTCCTGCATCTTCAAACTCTACACCAGACAAGTAAGCGGCTTCTCCTGATTTTAGTCGTACTGCCTGTGTCTTATTAATATAAATTGCATTTTTGGGTGTTGCATAAGAATCATCTAAATTCGTTAAAGTTGAAATAATGTCTTTTGCTGTGGGAGCTGCTGCAAAGCCTATAGAACATACAAACACGCCAACCATCAAACAAATACTTTTTTTCATCATAAGTTTGCTTTCTCTATTTCAAACCAATAGCACAATAGAATTTTTGCAAAAACCAAAATAATCACGGATTGATTGAAAAATTAATATTAAAAGTCACTTCCCGATTTCAGTTTTATTAGCGCCCCCATTCCATCTTTTCCATATAAGGACGAACTTTTTTAATTCTCTGAATATTGGTCTTTTCAATTTGTGTAAGCTGATTTTCAACATTGGTACTGCACGGCATATACCAATCTGCCTCACTAAAAGCATTCGCTATTTCTTTATTTGCAAATGAATAACCATGACGCGCATAAATACTATTACGCATATAATCAAGTTCATCAGGTGGAAGTTGCAAATCATCATCTTTTAGCAAACGATTTGAAGCCTCTGCAAATGAACCTTCATTTTTTGCATAACGACACTGCTGTGGTTTTAAGTCAAAATATTTAGGTTTTACTTTAGCGGTTGTAGATTCCCAACTCGATTGTAGTGTTTTAGGCTGATTTTCACTGACTAAAAATGTAAATGTACCACTACTTGCTTTAGGACCACTTTCAACCGCCGTGATTTTATAACCTTGTGAAGTTGCTTGAACTTTTCCTGAGAAATTCTGCTTATTTTTACCTAAAATACTGTAGCCTTTGACCTGATTACGATCAATTGACTCAATAAATACCCCTATTTTTTGCCCATCATAAATACCTGACCAAGAGGTTTTAAGCTGTTGTATATTCAATGCAAAACTTGATTGCATGACAAAAAAAGGCAAGCAAAACATAAATAATTGCTTTTTCATTGTTATACCTATGTATGTATTTATATAAATCTCCACTATAATTTTAATTCAACTTTAACTTTTTTTAAGATTGAAAACGTAAAATTTTATCAAGATTTTTAGTCATCATTTACAAAACTACTTCACTGATATTGATCTTGCATAAATCATGCAGAATACAGCCATGAAAAAAATAGAACTAAAAAACGTCTTCTTGATTTTTATACTGCTAATTTATCTATATTTGAGTCTACTCATGGTTAAAATTTGCCTACAATATTTTCCTTGGCAAAATGACACTAATTTTCTAGCCTTAAAACAAGATGTAGTCAACACGCAACCTTGGCGCTTTGCCTTCCAAGCTCATGTCATCGTCAGTTCATTGATTTTAATCGCGGGTTTCACTCAATTTTCGAGTCAAATTAGACAAAAACTCCCAAAAATCCACCGTTATAGTGGTTGGCTTTACATTACAACTGTCTTAGCTTTTGCCTTACCTAGCGGCTTTATTATGGCATTTTCAGCCGCAGGAGGTTGGCAAACACAGCTATGTTTTATGCTACTGAGTATTTTATGGGGAATGACTACCTGTATTGCTCTCTATAAAATTTTTCAAAAACAATGGAAAGCTCACCAAAATTGGATGATTCGTAGTTTTGCTTTAGGGCTTTCAGCCTTAAGCTTAAGAACATGGAAAATCGTTTTATATCAGCTACAACCTTATTTTGATTGGCTTACACCACTTCATATTTATCAACTTGAAGCATGGTTAGGTTGGACAGTTAATCTTTTGATTGCAGAAATCATTATTTTTAGATTAAACAAAAATAAAAGCCCTAAACTAAGTTAGGGCTAAAATTCTTTCAATAACTTATGATGCTGTATCGTAATGCTTCAAATCTAAATCTTTTAACTGATTTTTTAACTCTTGCAATGACCATGGCCAAGCTGCAAAGTTACGACCATTTTGATCTAAATAATAAGACTTACAACCCCCTGCATTAAATACTGTCGTTTTCAGATTTCTTTGCA
Source organism: Acinetobacter sp. R933-2 (assembly GCF_030325485.1). Taxonomy (NCBI): domain Bacteria; kingdom Pseudomonadati; phylum Pseudomonadota; class Gammaproteobacteria; order Moraxellales; family Moraxellaceae; genus Acinetobacter; species Acinetobacter sp. R933-2. The sequence goes on along the minus strand of NZ_JACAIJ010000004.1, from coordinate 103,814 downwards.
CTTTCAAATTATGATAACGCACAACATTTTTCTTAATTTCAATACGTTTAATTTTTTGATCACGCATTTTCAATAAGCCACTGATAATATAATCCAGTTGTGCTTCTGCAATACCAATAAAAGAGTCATAAACTAAAATATTTGGACCTAACACCAAGAACGCATTTGGTACTTTTTCAATACTTGCACCCAAATAAGCCTCAGGAGAACTGTCTTTCCATAACTCAGACAATAATACACCGTCTGAATTCGTGACACGCTGCCCAATAGGTGGATGAGAAACCTCAAAACCTGTTCCCCAAATAATCACATCAACTTCATGACGCTCACCATTGGCAGCAACCACTGCATTACCGTCAATTTCAACCAAACCATGTGGAATGAGGCTCACATTCTCTTGTTGTAAAGCAGGATAATAGTTGTTAGCAAATAATAAACGCTTAAAACCAATATCAAAGTTTGGTGTAACATCTTGACGTAGTTGCTCATCTTGAATTTGTAATTTAAGCAATTGTTTACTTAAAAGATTAACAGGTTTTAAAATCTTTGGATGACGTAAACCAAAATTAATACCATTCAAAATTTGTGCAATACTATTACGCCAAGTTTGCTGAATCACAGGAAAACGTTCAACAATGCCTTTTGCCGTATCCCCTAATTCACGATCAGCTTTTGGTAAAACCCAAGGTGCAGTACGTTGAAATACAAATAGTTCTTTTGCTAATGGCTGCACTTGCGGAATAAATTGAATCGCTGATGCACCTGTACCAATCACTGCCACTCGTTTACCTTTGAGATCATAATCATGATCCCAACGTGCAGAATGGAACATTTTACCTTTAAAGCCTTCAATACCTTTAACTTTTGGCATAGAAGGCTCTGTGATCGGACCTGTTGTAAAAATAGTCGTTTTTGCTTGATATGAACCTTTTGAGGTTTCTAAGTGCCAAACTTGCTGAGTTTCATCCCATTTAGCACTCAATAGTTCATTGCCAAATTCAATTTTCCCACCCAAATCATGCTTTTCTACAACCTCTTCTAAATAGCTGAGAATTTCTGGTTGCTTCGCAAATAAATGACTCCATTTATGACTTGGCGAAAAAGAAAATGAATACAATGCTGAAGGAACATCACAACCACAGCCCGGATAATTATTATCACGCCATGTACCACCAACGCGCTCAGCTTTTTCGAGCACAATATAATTATGATAACCTGCTTGATTCATTTTATAAGCAGCGGCAATTCCTGAAATACCCGCACCCACCACAATCGTGTCATAGACATGAACGGGTTGAGGTTTTTTCACTGTTGCTTTTGCTTCAGCTACAGTTGCTTTTTCTTCAATCGCTTGTGATTTTGCAATTACTTTTGGTGCTTCAGCTTTTTCTTCCACAACTTTTTCAGGTTGAATCTGTGGCTCTACTTTTGCTTCAAGCTGAGCTTCAGCTTTAGGTGCTTTTGGCTCAACCGTTGTTTGCTTTACCTCAATTTTTGGCTCAGCTTTTACTTCAGCTTTCGCTGCTGCTTTCACTTCTTCTGGTTGAGTCACTTGTTTGATCTCTTCTACAGTCGTTGTTTGTGACGCTTTTTTCGCTGTTGATTTATCTTCTGGTAACTGGTCTACGGTACTTTCTGTTGTCATTTTTTTATCTCAAATGTTGGCTTATTTCATAAACTTATCAAATATTGGATAACCAATTCCCAATGCTTTGGTATACAGTGCAGGTGATGCACGTTTTAAAATCCAAAATAATTTAGCATCAGGTTGAGGAATGGTATAAAGCTTGCCTGCGTCTAAATTATTAAGCGTTTTAATTGCTACAGCATCACTTGTCGTAAAAGCATGATTCATTAATAAATCATCTGCTACGCCAGAATAACTATCAGGTAAGCGTCCATTTTTCATAATATTGGTTGGTACAAGTGTTGGACAAAGCACATTGACACTGATTTTATCTTTACGTAATTCAGCCGATAAAGTTTCAGATAGCGCTAAAACACTTGATTTGGTTACATTATAAGCCGTCATTTCAGGCGCGGCAGTATAACCTGCTGCTGATGCGACATTAATAATTGCACCGTATCCCTGCTGTTTAAACTTAGGTACAAAATAATGGCAGCCATAAATCACGCCCCAAAGATTAATATTGACACACCACTGCCAATCATCAAGGGAAACCTCGTCAAATTTGCCTCCCAACCCTACACCTGCATTGTTGATGACCAAAGTGACTGCATGATTCATTAACTTTTCAGCATTTTCAGACAATGCCTTAACTTGTGTCTTATCCGTTACATCACATTGCACAGCAAATGCTTTACCTGAAGTTTGGTTTGCGATTAACTGTACTGTTTCTTGTGCAGCATCTAAATTAATATCTGCACAAATAATGGTTCCACCACGCTTTGCAAGCTCCAAAGCAAAGCTACGACCAATTCCACTTCCTGCACCTGTAACTACAGCATATGCATTTTGTGTTGGCTTTTTCTTTTTCGAAAAAAATCCCATTGAGTTCTTCCATTTAACTTTTAAATTATTTTAAACACGGAGTGCAGGAATAAATTCTTTAACAAAAAATGGAGTTAATACGCCATTTTCAGGGTTCAATAAAGTTTCTTTGTAATATTCTAAGAACTCAGTTGTATCGTGGTCATTTGGATGGAAATCTGGGCGTAAATAGTCAAAAATATGTCCCCATGAACTTCCGTATACACCATCTTTTAAACCAAAAATTAAGCTAAAGCTACGCGGAACATCCTTCCAATAACTCCAACTAATTAAGTTACTTGGCTTACGATAAAAAGGAACCAATAATGATGCGACTGAAATAAGCACTAAAATCGTAATCAAAGCAGGGAAAAAGCCCGCAATACGTAATGCATAATTATTTGATAAAGTTTGGAACACATCATAAGCAATATCTTTATGCTCAGACTCTTCAAGCATGTGCCACATCCAAATTGCACGTTGCTTTTCATCTGTAGATCTAAAGAAAATTTCTTCGTGGTTCATCATATATTCAGCAAGTACCGCAGTAAAATGCTCAATTCCTGCCATCAAAGATAACTTCATCGGTTGTGGCAAACGGTTAAAACCATAATCAAACACATGACCTGCTAAGAAACGGAATAATTTAACAGGTAAATCAATTTCTATATAAGTATCATTTAATTCTTCATGCATTTTGGAGTGAATTGCTTCTTGTCCAATTAATGATGTCACACGCTGCTTTAACAACGGATCTTTAATAAAATCACGATGATAACGCGCTGTATCAATCACCAAATCTTCACCTAAAGTCAGAAAAATAGACAACGAAGCAAAGTATGCACTTGCCAATTCTGCATCCATATAAAATTTGTGATCCAATTTTTCTGGTTCAAAATTAAATTTCATATGACGAATTGGAATAATCGGGGTCTGTTTATCCAAGCTAAAAGGAGAATTAGAAAATACTTTTGAAAAGATAGATTTAACTGGCTTAGTGAATAACATGGCTACATACTCTTTATTTGATTAATGTATAAACAGCAACTCATCCTGTGACCTACTGCTCATGTTTTGAGTAAAAACTCTATTGAATATGTAAAAATTACGCTAAGCTTTATTAAATACCATTAGCATTTGAGGTCATTGAGTTAGCATTTTATGACTATTTAAAAAATTGTTAGACAATATTTTTTGAGTTAACACCTATTAACAATTTTTGACCTCTAAGGCTATTTTCTTTTTCATATTTTTACGTTTTGCTCACTTTGCAATGCTACTTTCAATATGAAAATTCAAGCAAAATATCAGCTTCACGTCGAAATTTGATGATCATTTTTATCTATAATTTCATACTAGGATTAAGATAAATGTTGTACTTTTATTGGTGGTTATTCAGGCTACTCGATATTGAAACATTTAAATGCCGTCGTTTAAGTCTAGGCGAAATCAAAATCAGTCAAATGGTTTTTGGAGATCTTATTGATTACTCTAAAGTTTTGATTATGAATCAGCCTTATCTCCCTTGGCAACCTGTTGGTATTTTAATGGCACCCAACGGCTGTATTCACATGAAAGATGCTGATTTTTTTGAGGATTTTTCTCAGAAAAATTTATCAACTCAAGCGCTTTTTATTCATGAAATGGCACATATTTATCAGCATCAAAAACACGTTAATGTACTTCTCAAAGGCGCTATTTTACAAATCGCATTCTATATCACTTATGGAAAATATAACCCCTATACATATAATTTAGAAAATCACAAAAAATATGAAGACTATAATATTGAACAACAAGGAGATATTGCTCGAGATATTTTTCTAAGAAAAATTAAGAACATTATTTTAGAAACTTCTGCAAATCATTTTTAAATATGTGGAGGTTTGCACAAAGAGTAAGATTTTCTCAGCATTTTTAATACATAAGAAACAAAATTAATCATCAAAAATCTTCGTTTTTTCATCAAAAACCTGTTAAATTCAAAAAGATGATAGATAAGTTTTAGACAATCTTTTTAAACATCTAGCATCTGGCATGATTTTCGTTAAAATAGCTCAAGTCTGTAATTTTTGCCGTGCAAGAAATAAAGATTTTTTGTCATGAAAATGATTTTTTATTTTATGCCTTTTGGCAGTGTTTTAAATTTCCGAATCACACACTATTGAATAATTATATATAAATCAATCTATTGTGTGTAAACATACTACCCTATAGGAATAGGACAAGGTTTAAATGAAAAGTTTTAAAGTTGCTCTCGCGCAATTCTCTCCACATATTGGTAATATTGAAGCAAATGTTCAAAAAATGATTGAACAAGCGAATCAAGCAAAAAAACAAAATGCTGATATTATTGTTTTTCCTGAACTTTCAACAGTAGGCTACCCTGCTGAAGATTTGTTGTTACGCCCAAGTATAAGTAAACGTACAGCTCAAGCTTTTGAGCAATTACATACGGTTAAAGATATTGTTATGGTCTTTGGCTTTGTCAATACAACCGAAGATGGGCAACGTTATAACTCAGCAGCAGTCATGAAAGATGGGCAAGTGCTTGGTGTATATAACAAACAAAACCTTCCAAACTATAGTGTTTTTGATGAAAAGCGTTATTTTAATGAAGGTCATCAACACCTTGTATTTGAGTATTTAGGTCATAAATTTGGTGTACTTATTTGTGAAGACGTATGGTCACTTCAAACTGTGCAACAACTTGCTCAACTTAATGTAGAAAGCGTTTTAGTTCTCAATGCATCACCTTATGAAGTAGGTAAACCACAACATCGTATTGCAACATTGCAAGAACTTGCGAGACAAATCAACATTCATCTGGTTTATACCAACCAAGTAGGTGGTCAGGATGATCTCATTTTTGATGGTTCAAGCTTTGTAATTAACAATACAGGTGATGTTGTCTTACGTGCAGAAAGCTACAAAGAGCAAGTGTATTTCATTGATTATGAAATTGAAAACAAAGCCTACAAAGCGGTCACTACTGCACCTGCTCTAGATACAATGGCTGAAATTTATCAAGCTCTAGTCATGGCAACACGTGACTATGTCGAACGTTCTGGTTTCCCAGGTGTCATTTTAGGTCTTTCAGGTGGAATAGACTCTGCGCTTACTTTAGCGATTGCTGTAGATGCAATTGGTGCTGAAAAAGTACAAGCTGTCATGATGCCATATACTTACACTTCTCAAATCAGTGTTGAAGATGCCGCAGAACAAGCAAAACGTATGGGCGTGACTTTTGGAATTGCCGAAATCCACCCAATCGTAAATAGCTTTATGCAAACACTGTTCCCATTCTTTGGCAACTCACCTGCGGATACAACAGAAGAAAACTTACAAGCACGTGCACGTGGCACATTGCTGATGGGTCTATCAAATAAATTTGGTAATCTGGTTTTATCAACAGGAAATAAATCTGAGTTATCAGTTGGTTACTGCACACTTTATGGTGATATGGTTGGTGGTTTTGCAGTACTTAAAGATGTTTATAAAACCATTGTATTTGAATTAGCAAAATACCGTAATAGTCTCAGTGAAACACCTGTGATTCCTGAGCGCGTGATTACCCGCCCACCATCTGCTGAGTTACGCCCTGACCAAAAAGATCAGGACTCTTTACCTGCTTATGATGTTTTAGATGCAATTCTTTATGCATATATCGAAGAAGATCAAAGCCAAGATGACATTATTGCCAAAGGTTTTGACAAAGATGTTGTAGAAAAAATTATTAAGCTTGTTGATCGTAACGAATATAAACGCCGTCAAGGTGCGATTGGTCCACGTATTACATCACGTGCATTTAGTCGTGAACGTCGTTACCCAATCGTGAATGGCTGGAAAGCAGGTGTTTAATCCTTGTGAGTAGCGAAAGCGCTTTATCATTCATGAGCTTTGCTCAACAACTTGCTCAAGCACTTCAGCTTGAGCAAGTTCGCTTTATTAAAAAACAGTTACTTGAAAGTCAAAACCCTATTTATATTGAAGGTTTCATCGCTCAGTCCTACCAAAATGCAGATAAAATTTTACTGCGTGATTTCATCAAACTAGAGCAACTTCAAGCAGTTGTACAAAAGTATGCATTTGAGCTTAATTTAGGACCCGATATACTTGAGTTTATTGGCGTTGCAGCACAAAAAATCCATCATTATGCTGCTCACAATTCGACTGTACTCAATGAGTTATTATCTGATGAAAATTTTGAATTATGGTTATTTAAAATTTTAGAATTAGAACAACTAAAAACCTATTTACAAGATCATCTTGAACATAACCCACAAATTCAACATATAAGCATTCAGCTTGCTAATCAAATTTTAGAACAAAATACACCTTGGCTGAGACAATTACGCCAATATACCGTCAAACAAGATCATCTGCGCTCTAAAGTACTGAGTTTCATTCAAGAACAACATCAAAATCTGGAGCTCAAGCTAGAACAACAACTTGCAGCAGCAATCCGCTCGCAACTGATTCATATCATTCAACTTCCAAATGAAGACCTTGCAAATCTCGCCTATTTGATTTGGTCTGATCTTAAACAACGTCCATTAAAAGAAACTTTTTCTCAGTTCCAATCTATCGATTTTGAAGAATTTTTTATTTTAGTCTATGAAACATGGAAAGGACTACGTCAAACTGATTTTATGCAACACATTATCCTGCATGTCGTTGCTGCATTTTATGAATATTTTGGTGAATTTAGCTTACAAGAATTATTACATTCTGTCGGTTTAAATGAACATGATCTGCGTCTAGAAGCATATCGCTTTATTCCATCTTGTATTAAAGCACTGGATGAACATGATCTACTCGACTCAATTATTGCCTCATTAATTGCACCTTTTTATCAAAATGAACATACTCAACAAACAATTGCCCATTTAATGAGTACAAATTTACCATTTAAAGCTTAAAATTTAACAAATATAAATAGAGTGAAAAATGATTTTAATTATTGATGTTCATTATCGAGAAACAGGTGCTTATGCTGTTGCAGGTTTAATCCAAGATTGGGATAGCCAAGAATTTGAACAATGTTATACCCTCCATATTACCGAAGTTGCTGAATATATTGCAGGAAATTTTTACAAAAGAGAACTTCCTTGCATATTGCAACTTCTTGAATGTATTGATAAAGATTTTAAATATATAGTGATTGATGGCTATGTACAACTTGGTGCAGAACAACAAGCAGGCTTAGGCACACATTTATGGAATGCTTTAACCCATAAAAAAGCAATTATTGGCGTAGCAAAAAATTATTATAAAGATACACCTGAAAACTGTGCGTTATATCGAGGAAATAGCAAAAAACCACTTTATATTACTTGCAAAGATATTCACTTAACAGATGCAAAAAATTATATTGCAAAAATGACAGGTCAATATCGAATTCCTGATTTAATCAAAAAAATTGACACTTTAACCAGAGTATAATCTTTTTCTATAGATGCTTTGAACGCATAAATTTTATCAAGCATTAAAAAATTATATTTTTACGCACAAAAAAAGAGACCATGCGGTGAGCATGGTCTATAAAAATGGTGGCTATGACGGGACTTGAACCTGTGACCCCCGCATTATGAGTGCGGTGCTCTAACCAACTGAGCTACATAGCCGTAAACTGTGTGCGCATTATCTAAATTTATAGATAATACGTCAAGCCCTCTCACGCACTAATGATCATGCTTTAAACAATTGAAAAACAAATGTTTAAAATTAATACATATTTCATTTTATTTATCGGACAATAGAGCAAAGTAAATCATCCATCTGGTCATAAAAATGAAGTTTAAATCTATTTTACTTACCATTAATCTCTCTTTTTTAATCACCGCTTGTCAGATGATCAGTCCTATTTTTGTAGACTATAATGGCGTTCGCATGGATGTTGCAAAATGGATTAATCAACAACAACTCTTAACGATGCAGCAAAAACGCAGCTTGGCTCAACTCAGCAAGGCTCAACAACGTTTTTATCAGCTTGAACAAGCAGATGAAGCTCAAAAATTTGAAATTAACAAACAAAATGCGATAGCACTGCATTGCGCTCACTTGCATGTGAGTGAAAGTAAAATTGAAAAATTACAACAACAGATTTTCTCTGAAGAAAGCGCTCATTATTTACAAATGGCACAGCAATTACCAAAACTTAAACTTGATGAAAAACAGATTCAATGTGAATAATTGACAATCTAATCAGTTTTCAACTTCAAACCCTATAATCTTCTGCTTTCAAAAGCAGCAGATCAATTTTATCTCATTATTTTTCATGTTGAATAGATAAAAAAAGACCACGTTTTGGAACGTGGTCTATAAAAATGGTGGCTATGACGGGACTTGAACCTGTGACCCCCGCATTATGAGTGCGGTGCTCTAACCAACTGAGCTACATAGCCGAAAACTGTGCGCGAATTATCTACTGTTATTACTAACTCGTCAAGCACTATTTTAAAAAATGTTTGAAGTGAGCCGATAAGCCGGGTTCTGTCGTGAACGATCATTCCTCTAGGCGTACAATCACTCATACGCTCAAGCGACCTACCCGAATCCAGCACGGGCCGTGCCTCAGGATTCCTATTTGGTCTTGCTTCTGGTGGGGTTTACCTTGCCATGAACTGTTACCAGCCATGCGGTGCGCTCTTACCGCACCCTTTCACCCTTACCATCTCTCTTGGTTTCCCCGAAAGGAAATTGCAAAGATGGCGGTCTACTCTCTGCTGCACTTGCCGTCGACTTTCGCCGCCCAGGCGTTACCTGGCACCCTGCCCTATGAAGCCCGGACTTTCCTCCCCTGCTTCAATCACGGAGATCTCCACAGCAGCGATCGTCTAGCTCACTTCAAGGGGCGCATATTAACAAATTTTTATATCAATTGCTTGTACTTTTTTGCGCAATCAGCCTTTTATATTTATCCATAAGCTGTTCTTGACTTTCAACATGCTCTGGATCTAAAGGAATACAATCAACTGGACAAAAAAGTGCGCATTGTGGCTGCTCATGATGTCCCACACATTCTGTACAAAGGCTTGGATTTATTTCATAAATCAACTCCCCCATATAAATTGCTTCGTTAGGGCATACAGGTTCACAGACATCACAATTGATACATTCATCAGTTATATATAAAGACACACTACCAACCTTGTTGAATTTTTTGTTCAAAAGCATTGACGACACATTGTGGAACAAATTTGTGTACATCACCTTTTAAACGTGCAATTTCCCTCACCATCGTGGAGGAAATAAAAGAGAATTGTTCCGAAGGTGTTAAAAACACAGTTTCAAAATGATGGTCTAATTGGCGATTCATATTTGCCAATTGAAATTCATATTCAAAATCTGAAACTGCTCTTAAACCACGGAGCACCGCTGTTGCCTTTTGTTCATTAAAGAAGTTTACCAAAAGTCCATCAAAACCGACAAATTCTACATTCGGTAAATGGCTTAAAGATTCTTGTGCTAATGCCACGCGTTCTTCTAAAGTAAATACAGGATTTTTATGATGTCCAATTGCGATAGCGACGACGACCTCATCAAACATTCGTGAAGCACGAGCCACTAAGTCGACATGTCCATTTGTTATAGGATCAAAAGTTCCAGGATAGATGACACGAGTTTTAGACATCCATTTATACTCTAGTTGTTTATGTAGATGCCTAGTTTAGCAAAAACTTATTTTGAAGCGAACTCTTCAATACATTTGAAAGCACTTCACCTACAGCCAAGTTTGAGGCAAAATAAGATTAATCTTGGAAATTTTGAATTATGTCTAAAAATATTGTGGTTAAAAAAAATAATGGTGGCACCATTGCACAAAATAAACGTGCACGCCATGATTATTTTATTGAAGAAAAGTTTGAAGCGGGTCTAGCTTTACAAGGGTGGGAAGTCAAGTCTTTACGTGCTGGTCGCATGACGATCACTGAAAGCTATATTATTTTTAAAAATAACGAAGCTTTCTTATTTGGCTCACAAGTTCAACCTTTATTGTCGGCTTCAACGCATGTTGTCCCTGAAGCCACACGCACACGTAAATTACTGCTTTCTAGACGTGAAATTGAGAAACTGCAAGGTGCAGTAAATCAAAAGGGCTATTCTTGTGTGCCTTTAGCATGTTATTGGAAAGGTCATTTGGTCAAAATCGAAATCGCTTTAGTGAAAGGTAAGCAACTTCACGACAAACGTGCAACTGAAAAAGACCGTGACTGGCAACGTGATAAAGCACGCATTATGCATAAATAAAAGCGGTAAAAAAACCTCCAAATTGGAGGTTTTTTATATCACTATTAGCAAAATTTTAGGCTGCCGTAGCAGTTTGGGGCAAAGTTTTGCGTGGCGAGTTGAATATCTTTAATAGGAAAATCTAGCGGTTTAGAGCCTGATAAATTAATATTTCCAATATCCAGACCAAAAATACACGAAAATAATGTACAACTCATTGTATTTTTTGCCAAGAATCCATTAATTTCAGGAACAACTTGTTTTAGAATATCATTTGTCACATCAATTGAGTTTGTTGGCGTAACTTTACCTATATCAATAGGATCCTCAATTGCTAACCACCATCCCCTATTTGCTGCAACTTCTGCTCCATTCCAATGGATCGCTTGTTTCTGTAATGAAAGTGAAAATGGATTATTCAACTGTAATTTATGAATAAATCCTAAACTTTCATTCACTTTTAAATCAGCTGTTAATCCTGAGATTTGTCCCGTAACATTAATGTTAATTGGCAACTTAATACCATAAATTGCAGGTTTAATACTCCCTCCAAAACTCAATGGATCAATTGTTGCCGAGCCGACTAAATTAACATTATTCATACGGCTCCCTGAAATAGTTTGCCCTTTAACTGCAAGTGTTGCATTTGCACTATTCAAATCAAGACTATAATTATCTGTTGAAAAAGGATGAGCTAAAAGTAATGCTCTGATTGTACCGTTTAAAGACATTCCCGTATCACCATACGTCATGGTACGCGGAGTTGTTGATGCCGTACCTGTCGTATCTTTAATTTTCATATAACCACTGAGGCTATTGATCCCATTGGGTGTACCTGTATTTTCCTCACCAAGGGTCAACATCCCTAATACTTTTTCCGCACTCAGACGAAAACCCATCATTTCACGAGTAGATGCTGAGTTTGGATTTTTAATAGCAAATTCAATAAAAGGATTGGTCATTTTTGCAGAAGAACCGACCCGCTCTTCACGTGTTTCAGCAATACCTGAAAGACTTAGGTTATCAATATCAATATCACAGCCACCTGCACCATTTACACCACCACAGCCCAGTTGTAACTTTTTAATATTGGCATTTAATTCCACATCAGCTTCCATACCCAGTTTATAAAAACCGATATTTTGTGAAGCCATTGAAGCATTTGCTTTTGAGGGATCGGTATAAGTAAGATTCATTAGTGCCTGACCTTGCACCTGAGAAAGTTCAGAATCTGATAATGATTTTAATGTTGAGTCATCTGCGTGTGTTAAACCTACTGTTAAAAAAAACAAAACACTAGAGATGACTAATCTCTTAGTTATCATTACGTTTACTCCAATTTTTATTTTATTTTTTACATGCTGATTCCATCAAGCAAGTCAGAGTATTATTAATTAAAATTAAACTTTTGAAAGTAAATAGGTTTACAAAATCTATATAGAAATATAAATTATATGAACCAAATCACAGTTGTTGATTTTTAACCAACTGTTTAAAAAAACATTATTTAGATATTCTTATTAACAATAAGGCAACATATTCGCCAAACCAAATTGCTGTTTCTAAATCTCCTTTGGGTGGCGTAATGTCTGTTGGTGCATTATCTGATTGAGTCATTAATCCTAGAAAACTCGACATCCGATTTAAGTCTTCTGTATTACGACCTGTCGGCATTAAAGGTAAACCTGTCCATAACATGCCGTGTTGCATTGCAAATAAATTGATTTGCTGAAGTACAGCCAGTTTGTCTCCACTCAGACCGCCGCCATTGGTAAAACCTGCTGCAAGTTTGCCTTGCCATGTACGTGCTAACCAACGTTTTGAAGATTGCTCCATAAATAGTTTTAAACCAGAAGTTAAATTACCCATATAGGTTGGGCAACCAAAAAGAATGGCATCTGCTTGATCCAAAACATCCCAATTTATATTTTCAATATTCATAAGATGAACTGTTACGCCAACTTGAGTTGCGCCTTGAGCAATATGTTGAGCAACTTTCGCTGTATGCCCATAAGGGCTATGATAAACAATCGCAAGAGATTTAGCAGATAAAGACATATCAATTAAAACAAACAAATTTACTCAAGTTTACATGAATTACTGCATAAAGACGAATGTCGCCATACGTCCTGTCTTTGCATTTCTACGATATGAATAAAAATCTTGCTGCTGTAAATATGAACATTGCCCTCCACCAAGCACCTGTGTGATGCCATTTAACTGGAGAATAAATCGGGCAATGGCATATAAGTCGGCATAATATTTACCTGTTTGCTGACCCGCTTGAAAAGCTTGCTCTAATTCAGGATATTTCGCGCAAAAAGCTGCTTTTACTTCTGCACCGACCTCAAAACAAGGTTGACTAATTGCGGCTCCAAGCCATGCCCAAGTCGGTTGTGTTTGCATTTCTTGAATTGTATTTTCAATAATACCACCTGCTAGCCCACGCCATCCTGCATGTAGGTTAGCAACTTCTGTGCCGTGTGCATTTCCTAAAACCACAGGCAAACAATCAGCCGTCATCATCATTAATGCATGACCTTTAGTTTGAGTTACTAGACCATCCCCTTCGAGTGCCTGTAATTCAATTTTGTCATTTACTGTATGGCAAATCGTGCTGTGCGTTTGAGTCATCCATGTGATTTTATTCACCGCATATTGTGAAAATTCATCCAATAAAATCATACGATGCTGTTGCACACGTTTCGGGTCATCATTCACATGCAATGCCAAGTTAAAACCTGCAAGTTCAGCTTGCTTTGAAGGTAAAGCTTGCGGATGTTGGATTTGAGTTTGTCCAACAAAGACGCCTTGTGGTAATCCTTGAACAAATTGCATGTGATTCTCCTTTATTTCTACATTAATACGCTTTATTTTCAGTGCGTAAAACTTCAACCAACTGTGCAAAATCTTCCGACCAAGGTGCTTCAAACATCATCTCTTCTTTGGTACGAGGATGAATAAGACCCAATTTTGCAGCATGTAACGCTTGGCGTTTAAAACCACGTAATGTATTAATCAAAGTTTCAGATGCCCCTGCAGGCACTTTAACGCGACTCATATAAACAGGATCACCCACTAAAGGATAACCAATATAAGAAAAATGCACACGAATCTGATGTGTACGACCTGTTTCTAGTTGCGCTTGTACACGGGTAAAGTTTTGGAAGCGTTCCTTAACATTATAATGTGTCACAGCATCACGCCCGCCCGGTAAAATCGCCATTTTAATACGATCAACAGGATGACGCTTAATTGGCTCATCAATCGTGCCACCTGCGATGATATTGCCATAACAAATCAAATCATAAATTCGGTAAACAGATTTTTTTGCTAACTGCTTACTTAAGGCAAATTGAGCTTCTAAATTTTTTGCAACAACCAGTAATCCACTGGTGTCTTTATCAATACGATGGACTAAACCTGCTCGTGTTAATTCTGCTGATTTTGGGAAATGATGCAATAAAGCATTCACCAAAGTTCCTGTTGGATTACCCGCACCCGGATGCACCACCAGACCTACTGGTTTATTAATCACTAGAATATCATCATCTTCATATACAATATTAAGAGGAATATTTTCAGGTTGTGCTGAAGTTTGTGCTGCTAATTCAACCTCTAAAGTAAGAAGCTCATTACCTTCACATTTGTACTTTGGCTTAACAATGTTACCATTTACCAACAAATGACCATCCTTCATCCACTGCTTGAGTTTTTCACGCGAAAACTCATTCCAAACAGTCGCTGCGACTTGGTCGATACGTTGCCCTAAGTAACCGTCATCCAATTGAAATTGCAACGATAAACGTGTTGCAGTTGTGGCTGAAGTATGATTATCTGCATCCTCAGAATCTTCAAGTAAATTGAAATCATTTTCTGAGAAATTAGAATTAGAAGATTGTGCTGAAGTCATTTGCTCATTCGGACAAAAGTGGTTTAATAGCGCAATTGTAGCCTATTGCCCGTATAAACAGAGGAATTTTTATGTCGCTACCACGTTATAAAGTTACAATGCTCGCATTATCTTTGAGCATAGCAACGGTATTTGTAGGCTGTAGCAGCAATCCGAGTAAAAAAGATATCGTTGATACTGGTCCTAAGTCAAGCGAGCAAAGCTACTACGACAAAGCGATGAAAGCCTTAGATAAAGGACAATATGGTGATGCTGAAAAATCATTACAAGCAATCGATACCTATTATCCAACTGGACAATATTCGCAACAATCTCAGTTAGAGCTGATTTATACCAAATTTAAACAAAAAGATTATGAAGCAACAATTGCTCAAGCAGATCGTTTTATTCGCCTAAATCCACAGCATCCAAATGTAGATTATGCTTACTATGTGCGTGGCGTGGCAAATATGGAACAAAACTACGATGGCATTATGCGTTATACGTCATTAAAGCAATCGCATCGTGATATTGGGTATTTAAAAGTCGCTTATCAAAACTTTGTTGACTTCATTCGTCGTTTCCCAAGCAGCCAATATGCCGTTGATGCAGCACAACGTATGAAATTTATTGGACAAGAACTTGCTGAAAGTGAAATGAATGCAGCGCGTTTTAATGTCAAACGTAAAGCTTATTTAGCTGCTGTTGAACGTTCACAATGGGTGATTGAGCATTATCCGCAGACTCCTCAGATTCCTGAAGCACTTGCAACAATGGCATATGGTTATGACAAACTCGGTGACAAAGCAACCTCTCAACAATATGTTGAACTCCTGAAACTCAATTATCCAAATCTTGTTAAATCAAATGGTGAAGTTAATTTACGCGCTGCTCGTAAAGAAGGAAGTTTCCTGAACCGTGCAACTTTAGGGATCTTGGGGCGTGGTGAAAAAACACGTGGTGTTGTTGAAAGTACTGAATCTAGTGCCAAAGAAAAAAATGACAATCAAGCAAGTTGGCTAAATCGTGCAACTTTTGGTTTACTTGACCGTCCAGACCGTGAAGTTTCTTCGGAACCTGCACGTGCAGATGAAAGTTTGTATGACCGCCAACGTACTCAACAAACACCTGTAGAACCAAAACAAGCTGAACAATAAGTTCGCACATTTATATCAATATACAAAAGGCGGAATTAAATTCTGCCTTTTTTATGTGTAAGCAAATTCAATACGCATATACGCCTTGCTAAATCTAAGCTAAACTTATCGACCCGCTTCTTTTTAGATGTATATTTGGCTTTGACCTATGGCAATTCCTCAACACACGATTGATCAAATTTTAGATCGAACTGATATTGTCGATCTGATTGGTCAACGTGTGAAATTGAAAAAGACAGGACGTACTTATTCAGGTTGCTGCCCTTTTCATCAGGAAAAATCGCCATCCTTTCATGTCTATCGTGATAAACAATATTTTCATTGTTTTGGCTGTCAAGCGAACGGTAATGCAATCCGTTTTTTAATGGATATTGATCATCGCAACTTTGTTGATGTGATGAAAGACTTAGCTAATCAAACAGGTATTGAGCTACCTAAAGATAATCAAGACAATAAAAGAATATCTTATAAGCGTGAAGCTGCAAAACCATCAACAGCGCCTAATTTTACTGCACCATCTAAAACACCTGATCTAAACCAAAACGATATTGCACCTGAAATTGATCCTTTTGAAGTATTCAGCCAATATCCTGACCCTGAAGATTTTGATCCAACTCAGTTTAATATGATGAGTGATCAACAAATTCCACAAGAAGGGAATTTGTATGATCTTTTAGAAAATGTAGCGCAATTTTATGAAAAACAACTGCCTTCAAGTCAAAGTGCTCAACAGTATTTTAAACATCGGGGCTTAGGTAAAAATACAATCCAATATTGGCGTTTGGGCTATGCACCTGAAGATTGGCAACATTTAGAAAAAGCCTTCCCACAAGATATTGAAGGCTTAAGATTGCTGGGTTTAATTCGCACCAGTGATAATGGTCGTGACTTTGACTTACTCCGTGATCGCGTGATTTTTCCTATTCGAGACAGTAAAGGTCGTGTGGTTGGTTTCGGTGGTCGTGCGCTCAATGACGATATTAAACCTAAATATATCAACTCGCCTGACTCTGAAGTATTCCATAAAAATCAGCTACTTTATGGTTTATATGAAGGTCGTAAAGAACGTGCACAGAACTGGCTCATGGTTGAAGGCTACATGGACGTCATTGCCTTACAACAATATGGCATTTCAGGCGCTGTTGCTACGCTAGGTACTGCAAGCAATGCAGACCATCTGGGAATTTTATTTAAACAAAATAATCAAATCACAATTGCTTTTGATGGTGATATCGCAGGTCAAAAAGCTGCTCGTCGAACACTAGAAATTGCTTTACCCTTACTTAATGACGGACGAGAACTTAAGTTTTTTGTCCTACCTAAAGAGCATGACCCAGATTCTCTGATCCGCAAAGAAGGCGTAGAAAGTTTCCATCGTTTATGGCAAAACGCGCCTTTACTTTCAGACTTTTTGTTTGCACTTCTCAGCCAAAACTATGAAATTACAACACCTGAAGGCAAAAGTCAGGTCATGGCTGAACTCAATCAATTGATTGAACTGCTGCCTAAACAAGGTTCATATCGCTATTTATTACGTCAGTTTTTCCGTGAAAAGCTTGGATTTAACAAAAAATGGCAACCTCAAGTCAGCTTAGACGCAACTTTATCTTTTGCGCAAAATACAGGTAATGAAGAATTTGCTATCGCAATTTTAATGCAGCATCCTTTTCTCTATATTCATTTTGAAGTGTTACGTGCTTTTATTCAACCCAATGATTTTATTGCACAAATTTTAACGATCTTTGATCTGATTTTTGATGACTTACCTGATGATCAAGAACTTGCAACCTATTATATTTTAGGCGCATGTAGTGCCTATCATTTGCAACTTTCAGAAATTATACAACGTACAAATATTCAAGCTTTAACTGACTCACCAGAAATGGCTGATAAACTCGCCTCAGATTATTCTCTCGCCTTACAAGAGAAATATGTTAAACAAAAGCTCAAATCTCCTTCTTCGCTCATTGAAATGCGAAATTTACGTCGACAACTCAATGAACTCACCAAGAAAATTAGTTTAAAATTGGTGCATAGTTAATCTAAAAATAAAACCGATCAAAAGATCGGTCTTTTTTATTCACATATTTTATCAAATATATTTAAGATCAAGGCTTCAACTTCACCTTACGACCATTAGCAAAAATATCCTGAATATTTTCTTTCAACCATTCAAAATGTGAAGGGTCTTCATCTTTAGCAGCATTGCGTAGCAAAATTGAAGTAGGATGTAAAAGTTTTTGAGTCAGACGATGTTGAAAATCTTTTAAAACCTGTTCCGCATTTTCGCCTGTTTGAATACGTTGCAACGCATCTTGTAGTTCAAGCTGACTTAAATTTTCACCTTGTTGACGATAGGCATGAATTGTTTCACCTGCATCATTAATTTTTTGCTGTGTCACTAACTGTGTCACGAGTTGATTGACCATCACTTCAGCTTCAACCGCCGCTTGACGACGATGTGCTAAATTTTCATCAATTACCGATTGTAAATCATCAACCCCGTACAAATACACACCATCTAAACTTTCAACTTTTGAATCAATATCACGTGGCACAGCCAAATCAACCAATAACATTTGTTGATAACGACGCTTTTTCAAAGCTGTCTTCACATCTGCAAAAGAAATGACTTGATACAAACTACCTGTACAACTTGAAATGACATCTGCTCGATGCAAATTTTCAGCTAATTCTGAAAATGGAATAATTTCAACTTCAACCCGATGTGCAATTTCTTGTGCTAACTTTTCAGCACGCTCTCGCCCACGGTTACAAATAAGAACTTTAGCAACACCCATTTCAGCTAAATGTTTTGCCACTAAGCTGTTCATCTCACCTGCTGCAACCACCATTACAGTCAGTTTTTCAGGTTTACTAAATACTTGTAATGCAAGCTGAGCAACGGCATAACCCATTGAAACAGCATGACTACCCACCGCAGTTTCAGAGCGTACACGTTTAGCTGCATAAAATGCATATTCAAAAATTTGATTTAGATTTTGCGAAACAATATGAGCATCTTTTGCCAAAGCAAGTGCAGATTTTACTTGACCTAAAATTTGAGGCTCACCCAACATTAAAGAGTCAAGACCACTTGCAACACGCATGAGATGTGAAACAGCATCTGTATTTTCATAACGATATACATGATTTGACAATTGTTTTACATCAATACCATTTGATTGGGCAAGCCAATCTAATACCATATCGGCATTTTCAGCCATGGCATAAACTTCGGTACGGTTACAGGTCGAAACCACCACCATATCGTTCATTTCGTGATGTTGACCTTGTCCTGCAAACAAATTGCTTAATCGCTCTGGATTAAACGCAATTTTTTCACGTAACTCTACGGAAGCAGTTTGATGGTTGACACCCAATGCAAAGAAAGACATATCAGATCATCATTTCGCTAAATTTATGTTATTGTGCAATAACGGTGTCATAAAAAGCATACTTGGATAAAGAAAAATTGCGTCAAATAAGCAGCCGAATTAACGGCACGACAATTAAGCAATATTCTACCACATTCTTACTTGTCGGTAGTATGGCTTCTAGCGCTCATCTTCAAGCGGCTGGAGGATTGTATCATGCAAATTATAATACAGAAGCATTAAAACAAACCATGATCGCCGAATTTGCCCTAGCGTATCATGATACACCAACTGCACTACATAACTATACCGTACTTGCTATTCGAAATAATTCAACTTCAATTAAACAACGTGCATTAGACATTGCGATTGAGCAACATGATTTGCAAGCAGCACTCGATATTGCAACACATTGGGTTGTACAAGAGCCTGAAGATGTGCCAGCTAAATTTTATTTAGCTCATATCGCACTCAAAGCACATGAATATCAACTTGCTGCTGAAACCTTAGATCATATTTTAAATATTGATGCCAATGCTGATCTAGAGCAAATTTTAGCAGGAATCACTCCCGAATCAGAAGAAGATCGCCTCAATCTACTCAATACCTTATATGCAAGCAAAGAGAAAAATAATCCCTCTGTTCTCATTTTAATTGCAGGGCTTGAAGCACAAAATAATCAAATTGAAACTGCTTTAGCAACAATCAATAAAGCACTTAAAAAACGCCCTAAAGTCACAGGCTTTATTCTCATGAAAGCCAATCTTTTAATGGCTTTAGGCGATGAAAAACAGACTTTAGAATGGTTTGAATACAGTAGCCGTAAACATAAATACAACCTAGAAGTTCGTTTGGCTGAGGTGCGTTATCTGATCAAAATCAACCAATCTGAACAGGCTTTAGACAAACTCGAAAAAATTATTAAAACTTGGCCAAATGCTGAGGAAGCATTATTTATCGGTGGCTTAACAGCGATTGACCTTAAACAATATGACTTAGCTGAACAATATTTAGTCGAATTGCGCTATTCGAGTAAATATCAAAATGATGCCTATTTTTACCTTGCTGTAAATGCAGAGCGCAAACAACAACTTGAAACAGCAAAAGCATATTATCGCTTAGTCGATGGAAATTTATATACCGTTTCTAGGCGTAACCTCATTTCAATCTATGACCATCAAGGTAAACTCAATGATGTATTGCGTTTTTTAACGCAAGAGCGTGTAAATTATCCACAACATGCGAGTTTTTTATATCAAGCACAAGCTGAAATTCTAAAAAAAATGAACAATAAAAAAGCAGCCTTACGCTTACTCAACGAAGCAGTGCATAATTTACCTGATGATCCAGAATTACTTTATTCAGAAGTTTTATTGCTAGATCCCTATGAAAATAAAGACCAATTGGATAAAGCACTCAAACAATTACTTATTTTAGAACCAAATAGCCCAACATATTTAAATGCTTATGCGTACACTTTAGCCTTGCAGAACCGCCGCCTAAAAGAAGCACGGAGTTATGCTGAAAAAGCGCTTGATTTTGCGCCAGAACAAGCCTCTATTTTAGATACTTTAGGCTATATTACCTTTTTGCAAAATGATTTTACGACCTCATCTCGAGTCTTACAAAAAGCTTATGAAATGAGTGGCAGCATCAATATTGGATTACGTTATGCAAAATCTTTATATATGCAAGGTTCTCTCGACAAATTTAATCAAGTGTTACAACAACTCAAAAAAAATCATCCAAATGATGCTGAATTACATCAACTTGATTCGTTATTGTTACCCCAACACTTAAATAAGAGTTAATTTCTTTATGCGCTTCATCGCTAAAACCGCTTTTGCATCTATAACGATGACAATCTTTGCTTTAACGGGTTGTCAACAATATGTTCAGCCGCAACAAAACACACCACCCCAGATTGAAACAGCTCAAAACTTTCAGCTTGAAGGGAAAATTGGCGTTAAAACACCTAAGCAATCAGGCAGTGCTTTTTATACATGGCAACAAAATAACGAAAATTTTGACATTCAACTCACTGGAATTTTAGGTATTGGCAAAACTGTTATTCAAGGCAAATCGGGTGAAGTGACATTAAACAGCTCAAAAACTGGAGAAATTACTGCAGAAACGCCTGAAGAACTACTTGAACGAGCAACAGGCTGGATTGCACCAATCACACATATTATTGACTGGGTACAAGCAAAACCTGCAACCACAGCAGCAATTCTACAAAAAGACTCACAACAACGCCCTATCAAAATTGAAGAAGATGGTTGGACGGTTGATTTAAGCTACAACGATGCAGCGAACTTGCCAAATAAGCTGATTTTAAAGCAAGCGCTTGAAGCAGGACAAGAAAATCGTATTACAATGATCATTCAAAACCGCTAATTGATATAAGTTTAGGCTCTCATGATTCGTGTCCCTTCCCCTGCTAAGCTCAATTTATTTTTACATATCACAGGTCGTCGTGCTGATGGTTATCATGAGTTGCAAACTATTTTTCAGCTCATCGATTTATATGATTGGATGGAATTTCAACAAACAGATCACGCTCAAATCACAATTGATGGTTTAAGTAATGTTGATTTGGAACAAAATTTAATCTACAAAGCCACACAAATTTTAAAGCCTTATGCAAAAAAGCAAACGGGTTTAAAAATTAACATTGAAAAAAATATTCCGATGGGTGCGGGTCTAGGTGGTGGTTCATCTAATGCAGCAACAACGCTGCTCATCGTCAATCAATTGTGGCAATGTGGCTTAAATATTGAACAATTGGCTAAATTAGGCTTAAAATTAGGTGCAGATGTTCCCATCTTTATTCATGGTAAAAATGCTTGGGCAGAGGGAGTTGGCGAACACTTAACATTCATAGACTTAGCTCAAAAACAATACATTGTGTTAAAACCTGATTGTTTTATCAGCACTCAGTTGCTTTTTTCACAAAAAACATTGACAAGAGATACAAAGCCCACTAAATTTTGCGCCTATCAACAAAACTCATTTAATTTTAGAAATAACTTTGAGCCTATCGCTCAAAAATTATATTCAGAAGTAAATGAAGCGATGCAATACTTAGATCAGTTCGGTAAAGCAAAGTTAACAGGTACAGGTGCTTGTGTTTTTGTTGAAGTCACTGAGCATATGATCATTGATGACGTTTTAAAAAATTCACCATGTAAAGCTTACTTGGTCAATAGTTTAAAAGAATCACCACTGATTCATGTTAAAGTGTAATGATAGGGGCGTCGCCAAGTGGTAAGGCACCGGGTTTTGATCTCGGCATCCGTTGGTTCGAATCCAGCCGCCCCTGCCATCATTTTCATCTGTAGATGTTTGTTCATCGCTGTAATAGGGGCGTCGCCAAGTGGTAAGGCACCGGGTTTTGATCTCGGCATCCGTTGGTTCGAATCCAGCCGCCCCTGCCATTTTCTCAAAAAAGACAGAACATGGTAATTTGTTTAAAATGTCGATATTCCTTGACATGAACAAGCAAAAATACTAAAATTCTGCCGCATTAGGGGCGTCGCCAAGTGGTAAGGCACCGGGTTTTGATCTCGGCATCCGTTGGTTCGAATCCAGCCGCCCCTGCCATTTTCTCAAAAAAGACAGAACATGGTAATTTGTTTAAAATGTCGATATTCCTTGACATGAACAAGCAAAAATACTAAAATTCTGCCGCATTAGGGGCGTCGCCAAGTGGTAAGGCACCGGGTTTTGATCTCGGCATCCGTTGGTTCGAATCCAGCCGCCCCTGCCATCTATTTTCAAATTTTGCCAACCGCCAAGGGTGCTTCATGCCCAATCTTGTCGTTTTTAGTGGATCAGCGCATCCGCAATTCGCCCAAAAAGTCGTAAGCCATTTGCATATCCCACTGGGAGCTGCTGCCGTAGGTAAATTTTCTGATGGTGAAATCACTGTCGAAATTACTGAAAATGTGCGTGGTAAAGACGTATTTATCGTACAGCCTACTTGTGCCCCAACCAATGACAACCTTATGGAAATCTTGGTTATGGCTGATGCTTTGCGTCGTGCAAGTGCTGGTCGTATCACTGCCGTGATTCCTTACTTCGGTTACGCTCGTCAAGACCGTCGTCCTCGTTCTACACGTGTTCCAATTACCGCAAAAGTTGTTGCAGATATGCTGACAACAGTTGGGATTGACCGTGTGGTGATGATCGACTTGCATGCTGACCAAATCCAAGGTTTCTTCGATATTCCTGTAGATAACATCTACGGTACACCTGCCTTACTTGCTGACTTACGTCAACAACAGCATCACAACTTAATGGTGGTTTCACCTGACGTTGGTGGTGTAGTTCGTGCACGTGCAGTTGCAAAACAAATGGGTGATATTGATCTTGCAATCATCGATAAACGTCGTCAAAAAGCGAATGAATCACAAGTGATGCATTTGATTGGTGATGTAAAAGACCGTGATTGTGTGATTGTCGATGACATGGTCGATACAGCAGGTACATTGTGTAAAGCTGCTGATGCACTCAAAACTTTTGGTGCTCGTAAAGTAGTTGCTTACGCAACTCATCCAGTACTTTCTGGTAAAGCACTTGAAAATTTAAGTAAATCTGTGATTGATGAATTGGTTGTTACTGACACCATTCCACTTTCTGAAGAAGCTTTAAAACTTGGTAAGATTCGCCAAGTTTCAGTAGCAAGTATGGTTGCTGAAACAATTCGTCGTATCAACAACGAAGAATCTATTAGCGCAATGTTTGATTCTTATCTATAATAGCGCGAAATTTTCAAAGCCCTGCCCTTTGGTGGGGCTTTCTATCACTGGACTGGTCGAAAGTTCAGTCAATTAAACTTAAATAGGATGTCTAATCATGGCAAACTTCGTATTAAATGCAGTAGCACGTGAAGAAGCAGTTCAAGGGAAAGGTTCGAGCCGCCGCCTTCGTCATCAAGCTAAAGTTCCAGCAATCATCTACGGTGGTGCTGCTGAGCCTGTAGCAGTTACTTTAGAACTTCGTGAGCTTGTTAAAGCTTTAGAAAGCAATGCTTTCTTTGAAGAAGTTGTTGAAATCAACATCGAAGGTAAAGTTGAAAGCGTTAAAATCCAAGCGTTACAACGTCACCCTGCTAAAAACACTCCTATGCACGCTGACTTCAAACGCGCATAAGTGTTAAATGGTGTAAATGAGTGAGTAAACTTTCACTGATTGTCGGTTTGGGTAATCCAGGTTCTGAGTATGCCCAAACCCGCCATAATGCTGGCTTCTGGTTCGTAGAACGCCTTGCAGAACAATATGGCATTCAACTCAAAGCTGATCCTAAATATAAAGGAATCAGTGGTCGTGGTAACATTGAAGGTCAAGACGTTCGTCTGTTATTACCAACAACCTTTATGAACCTTGTCGGTCAAAGTGTTGTACCTTTCGCCAAATTTTACCAAATTAAACCTGAAGAAATTTTGATCGCACATGATGAATTGGATATGGATCCAGGTATCATTCGCTTAAAAACAGGTGGTGGTCATGGTGGTCACAATGGTTTACGTGATATCGTCCCACATATTGGTGCAAACTTTCATCGCTTACGTATTGGTATCGGTCATCCCGGCTCAAAAGAAAAAGTTTCTGGGCATGTCTTAGGTCGTGCACCAAGTAGTGAGCAAAATTTAATGGATGATGCACTGCATCATGCTTTAAGTAAGGCTAAACTTTTAGTCAATGGTGAGATTCAACAAGCAATGAATCAAATCAATGCATATAAACCTTGATTTCCATTTATTAAAATAAAGCTTTGTTAAACAATTTTTCTTGCTATGTGGTTATTTTAAGAGCAAAATGCGCTTTCGAAAGTATCCCATTGTAAAGGTTATTGTTTAATTACATATAACTGTCGTAGGACAACTAGGAGACGCAAGCCATGCTATCTCGTTTATTAAAAGCTAAAATCCACCGTTGTGTCGTTACACAAGCAGAATTACATTATGAAGGTTCTTGTGCAATCGATGGCATTCTTTTAGATTTAGCTGGTATCCGCGAATATGAAGAAATTCATATGTGGAATGTCACCAATGGTAAGCGCTTCACAACTTATGCGATTCGTGGTGAAGAAGGTTCAGGCATTATTTCAGTTAATGGCGGTGCTGCACTTCAAGCTGATGTTGGTGATTTAATGATTATCGCAACATTTGGTGACTTTACCAATGCAGAAGCAGATGCACATAAACCACGTCTTGTATATGCAAACCCAGACAATACAGTCAATCACACAGCGAACTGTATTCCTGTACAAGTTGCTTAAACTAAAAATACTCATCTAGAATTGAATTAAACCCGCCCAAATTAGCGGGTTTTATTTTTTCGTTTCATTGTTGCTTTTTAGACTTATCTTGGCATTTTAAACTGTGAAATTTCCATCTTTTCATTCTCTATTTTACATTTATGTTATAACGCCACTTGTTAGATGATCACCATAAAAAAAGAGCCTTCATTGTAAAATGAAAGCTCCGAATTAGCCAAGTATAAATATCAAGCAGAAATATGTTTTGCCAATGGGCTATTTCCGATCTGCCAAATAAAAGGTAAAGGTGTTTGATTTACCAACCAATCGCCGATCACTTTTTCTTTATAAATAAGTGGATTATGCGAAGAAACTACACGTGCATTACGCCAAAAACGGTCTAATTGTTTTGCTGTTGTACTTGCAGATGCACCCAAAGCATTAAATAAAGATGTCGTTAAATCTAAAACCAAATCTGCAATCACTACCTGCCCTTGTGATGACTCTAACTCAGCCGCATTGTTGGCTTTTTGATCTGAAATATCATTATTTTGAAAATGACTCAAATATGCGGTATCTAAAGTTTCTGCTGCTGTTAATGCAATAGATTGACTCGCAAAAGCTTGTGCAGATGCTTTACCAATCACTTGTAAAACTTGTGCATCATGACGAACCAGATCTGCATTACCATGACTAAAAATACGAGTCCGTTGGCGAACTTCCTCTGAAAAAGTTTCAACTGCACTCAATGCAATACCTGCCAAAGTGGCTAAATGAAAGACTTGATAATAGGCTGTTTGATATTTAAAACGCTGTTCAAATGACAAAATATGATCACGCTCAATCGGAACTTGATTAATTTTGAGTGAGCCACTGCCCGTGGTTTTTTGCCCAAATCCATCCCAATCATCTGTTATCAAAATGCCCTGATCATGTGTCGATACAGCTGCAATCACATGTTGATCTAAGGTTTCATCATACGCAAAAAGGTCGATCCAATCTGCAAAAATAGTTCCTGTTGAATAGAATTTTTCACCATTTACCACTAACTTACCTTGTTGATTTTGTGAAACACGTGTAATGACATCACCAATTTCAACTTTACCAATTTCAGTCCATGCATTCCCCACCAAATCACCTTGTACAAAACGCTTAAACCAAATTTCTTGGGAAGAATCTCTATGGGCAACCAAACGATCCTCCACAAAAGCAAAATGCCCACGCAATGCTTGTACAATATTTGAATCAGCCGTTGCTAATTCGATCAGTAGCTGAAATAACTGACGTTGAGATAAACCTTCACCGCCATATTGTACAGGGACACGCACAGCCCCAAAGCCTGCATGTTTCAACCACTCAATTTGCTCGGTTGGTAAAATACGGTTTTTTTCTCGCTCTAAAACATCCTCTGCAATTTTAGAAAAAATTGGGCGAAACTTTTGGGCAACTTGCTCATAGTTCCCACCCAAAGAAAGCTCATGATTTTGTGTAAATGTTGTCATTGTTATTCTCCTATTAGCTCCAAGCATGACGTGGTGGTGGAATATCATTTAAATAATAATTACCTACGATATTTAGCTTCCAACGTACAGGATCATGCAAAGTATGTGTTCTTGCGTTGCGCCAATGACGGTCTAAATTTAATTCTGACAAAGTAGAACGTGTACCTGAAAGTTCAAATAATTTATTGGCTGCCAATAATGCAATTTCGGTGGTTAATACTTTTGCTTCAGCATTTAACAAAGTTGCTTCATTAACATGATGCTCAGAAGGTTCGGCTAAAGCCGCATCTATTGCCAATGCAGCTAAGTCTAAAACAGCTTCAGCAGCACGGAGTTTTATTTTTAATTCGCCAATATTGGCAATGGTATAAGGATCATCTGTCGCTTTTTCTAAACCAGAATCAATCCAAGGGCGAGTATATTGGCGTACATAATCAATGGTTTCTTGAATTGCACCACGTGCAATGCCCGCATCAACTGCGGCTTGAATAAACTGAGAAATAGCACCTGCCACAGTATGACGTTCAAAGGCTTGATAAATTGGAACAATATTTTCCAAATCAACTTTTACATGATCTAGAGTGACAGAACCACTCACCGTTGTTCGCTGTCCAAAACCACTCCAATCATTGCTAATGGTTAAACCTTCACGATGTTGTGGAATTAAAGCGGCAAAAGGTTTCCCTTCAGAACTTACAGCAACCACAGGAATCCAATGCGCTAAAAGTGCACCTGTTGCAAAAAATTTCTGCCCCGTTACTACAGCATGATCTTCCTTAAATTCAATTGTTGTGGTTAAATCTGCAACAGTTTTCGAACTTTTTTCTGAAAATGCATTACCTAAACGATGTCCTTGTAGCACTTGATCAAAGAAAAAAGCTTGCTGTTCAAGTGTTGCATCTAAACGAATATGTTCAACAAAAGCCCAATGATTTTGGGCGATTTGCCCCAATGAAGAGTCAGCACTCGAAATCGTTTTCACAACTTCAGCAAGCGTTTTATAACTCACACCTGCCCCACCAAATTGCTTAGGAATGGTAATTCCCCATAAACCAGACTGTGAATATTTTTCAATTTCGATTAAGGGTAAACGCCGTTCGTGGTCTCGAATTGCTGCTTCCTTTTTAAATTCTTGCGCCAAATTTTGAGCAATTTGGATTGCCTCAGCATCATTTTGAATAATATATGCTTTATTTTTTAATAAATAAAATTCTTTTGGAATATTTTCTGCTGAATTTAATTGGATATTAATCTTTGCTGTCATTTAGATTTCCCTAGTTTGATTTTCTATATTAAAACTAGCACCAATATTATTATTCACTTATATATTAAGATGGAAAGTAATTCACTTTAAATAAAATAAAAAAATTAAAAATAAGAGATATTCAATTAATAATCAAAATATTAAGTAAAAAATCTTTTTATTTATAAATAAAAAGATTAACTGATATCATTTACAAGTATTTTCATAAGTAAAAAAACAGATTTATATCTCAGCTTTAAATATAAAATAATGCCTTTATTTTTTATAAGATAAAAATATCCACTAAGATTTTTATTATTATGACCAAACAAATCCGCTTTAATGCTTTTGAAATGAATTGTGTTGCGCATCAATCACCTGGTTTATGGCGACATCCGCTTGATCGTTCTACAGAGTATAAAGATCTAGAATATTGGACTGATTTAGCTAAAATTTTAGAACGCGGTAAATTCGATGGTATCTTTCTTGCCGATGTTTTAGGCATTTATGATGTTTATCATGGCAATGCCCAACATGCGCTAACAGGCGCGGTACAAGTTCCAGTCAATGATCCCTTACAAATTGTGCCTGCAATGGCAGCCGTAACCAAACACTTAGGCTTTGGTGTAACAACATCTATTTCATTTGAGCATCCCTATCCTTTTGCAAGACGGATGAGTACTTTAGATCATCTGACCAAAGGACGTGCAGGTTGGAATATTGTCACCTCTTATTTAGAAAGTGGTTCGAAAAATCTTGGTTTAAAAACTCAAGTTACACATGATAATCGCTATGATATTGCCGATGAATATTTAGAAGTTTTATATAAGCTTTGGGAAGGTTCATGGGAAAATGATGCCGTAATACGTGATAAAAAGCGTGGTGTTTTTGCCGATTTCAATAAAGTTCATCCCATTGAACATGAAGGGCAATATTTTACAGTCCCAGGCATTCATATTTGTGAACCATCACCACAACGCACACCTGTTTTATATCAAGCAGGTGCTTCTCATCGTGGTCAAAGTTTTGCAAGTCAAAATGCTGAATGTGTATTTATTTCTGCACCCACTAAAACTGCGGTTAAACAACTTGTACAAGGCATTCGTTCCAAACTGGTCGAAGAAGGTCGAGACCCAAAATCCGTTTTAATTTATACCATGCTTTCTATTGTTGTTGATGAAACTGATGCTAAAGCTCAAAGTAAATTTGAAGAATATCAAAGCTATGGCAGTTATGATGGTGGACTAACGCTGGTTTCTGGTTGGACAGGTGTAGATTTTTCTCAATATCAATCAACTGATCAAGTTGAATATATTGAAACCAATGCGATTCAGTCTTTATTAAATTCTTATGTTAAAGCTGACCCAAATCGAGTTTGGACGATTGAAGAAATCGCGAAGTGGACAAGTGTGGGCGGCAATGGACCTGTTATTGTCGGTGCTGCTCATACTGTGGCAGATCGTTTACAGGAATGGGTTGAAGATACAGACATTGATGGATTTAATTTAGCGTATATCTTGGCGCATCAAACTTTTGAAGATGTGGTGGAATATGTTGTTCCTGAACTACAAAAACGCGGCGTCTATCAAAAAGATTATCGTGAAGGAACTTTACGTGAAAAGCTTTTTGGGCGTGGGGCGTATTTACCAGAAGAACACCGAGGCGCTTCATTTCGCTTTGAAGCGCTCAATACCATTTAAATCCAAGATCTAAAAAGATGCTGTAAATAATCAGCATCTTTTTTAGGTTGATGAATGAAATAAGCACCTGTAAATCAGTTAATGACTTTTTGCTCTTTGCAAAGCATCATTCCATTGTTGTAAATGGAACTGTCGTTTATCTTCTTGCATATTCGGTTCAAACGCTCGGTCTAATTGCCAAGACTCAGAGATTTCATTTAGATTTGAAAATACCCCCATTTTCAAACCTGCCATCGCTGCTGCACCCCAAGCCGTTGACTCTAAAAGTTTAGGGCGCAGTACAGGAACATTTAAAATATCTGCTTGAAATTGCATAAGCATATCATTTTGACTTGCACCGCCATCTACACGCAGCTCTTTTAATGGTTGTGAAATATCAGATTGCATGGCAGTCAGTACATCTGAAACTTGAAATGCGATGGACTCTAAAGCTGCTCGTGCAATATGAGATTTATTTGTACCTCGTGACATACCACAAAGTAAAGCACGCGCCTCACTATCCCAATGTGGTGCACCTAAACCCGTAAATGCAGGAACCAATACAACACCATCGGTATCTTTCACCTTACACGCCAATTTTTCGACTTCAGTACTATTTCGGATAATGCCTAAACCATCTCTAAGCCATTGCACAATCGCACCAGCCATAAACACACTGCCTTCAAGTGCATAATTCGACTGATTTTGGCAGCGCCATGCCAATGTACTTAATAATTGATTTTGACTGTATTGAATGTCATGACCTGTATTAAACAGCATAAAACAGCCCGTGCCATAGGTATTTTTTGCTGTTCCGACTTCAAAACATGACTGACCAAATAATGCAGATTGTTGGTCTCCTAAAATACCTGCAATCGGAATCTCAGCACCCAATAAACCTGCTGCTGTGTTGGAAATATATTGATCGGAATCAATAATTTTAGGTAAAACTGATTGTGGAATATTAAATAACGCAATCAGCTCGTCATCCCATTGCTGACTTTTCAAATTCATCAACATTGTTCGAGATGCATTGCTGACTTCAATGACATGTTCTGAACCTTGCGTTAAGTTCCAAATCAGCCAGCTATCAATCGTACCAAAAGCCACATGTCCTTGCTCTGCAAGTGTTCTGAGTCCATCAATATTTTCCAATAACCATACTAATTTTCCAGCACTAAAATAAGGATCTATTCTTAAACCTGTTTTATTTTGTATTTTTTCTAAATAATTTTTTTGTAGTAAGTCATTACACCACTCTACTGCCCGCCGATCTTGCCACACAATTGCAGGAGCTAAAGCTCGACCTGTGCGTTTATCCCAAATCACCGTTGTTTCGCGTTGATTGGTTACACCTAAAGCTTTGACATCCTTGGCTAATAATCGTGCAGATGCGATTGCTTGTTGTACCACAGCAATTTGAGTCGTCCAAATTTCTTGCGCATCTTGCTCTACCCAACCTGATTTAGGGGTCTTGATTTGTATTTCACGTTGTGCAGTTGCATGGATTTTTCCATGCTCGTCAAAAATAATTGCTCTGCTAGAGGTTGTTCCTTGATCAAGTACGAGTAAATAGCTCATCTTTTTTGTTTTTGACCCTTGAAAAATACTCATATTAACGCAATGATGTAAGCAATTGCATCATTTCACTTAAATGTCGTAAATTCACTGCGTAATTTTCAACATGTATGTTATGATTGCATTGTTATCTAGGGGATGTTTTTGGCTTCGACGCTGATGATGAAGCTCATAGATGCATGCCGAGAGCGCATTTTCTCTCGTAAATCAAATTTGCATATTTTAGTCGCAAACGACGAATCTTACGCTCTAGCTGCCTAAGGGCAGTTTGTCCGCTTCACTGAATACTTGTGGTCAGTGAACCCGACCGAAGCGCACGCACACAAGTCCGTATAAAGTCAAGCCTCGGGGCTTTATACCAAACTTAGAGGATCGCGGCTTGTACCCTGTTCGTTGGGTCACTTGTCGTTAAAATAATTAACGATATCTAAGCATGTAGTATTCTCGAGTGTAGTGTTGGCGGACGCGGGTTCAACTCCCGCCATCTCCACCAAATACCTTCCAAAACATGGCAAAATATGCCAAGTTTTAAAGACAAAAGGCTTGATTCTAAAGGGATTAAGCCTTTTTTCTTGCCTGAACATAACCAAACATAACTAGTTATAGTGTTGCTTTCCATGTATCCCCTTGTGTATCCTTTGAGAAATATTGAACTCAAGGGATACACGGATAAATGAAAAGATCAGAAATAAAACGCCGTCCTTTGTCTGATACTGTAATTGCCAATCTTGAACCTGAATTAAAAGAGTATCGGGAACTCGATGGCAATGGTTTATACATTCGTGTCAAAACTGATGGTAATAAGTCATGGCAACTTCGATATAAAAAACCTGATGGTAAATGGTCATGGCTAGGTTTAGGTGGCTATCCTGAAATCAGTGGACAATTAGCACGTAAGAAAGCCAAAGAACTTTTGGATGATGTATCTAAGGGTGAAAACCCAATCATTTCAAAACAAGAACGTAAACGCCAAGAGTTAGAACAGAATAATGCTACTTTTGAATTATTGGCTAGAGAATGGTTAGACACCAAAGTAAATACTTGGGTGAATGACACCATGACCCGAAATAAAGGCGCATTGGAAAAGCATATATTCCCAGTTTTTGGCAAACGCTTGTATACCACGATCAAGCCGATTGAATGGATGAATCATTTACAAGGTATTCAACAGAAGCAAGGCATCTATGAACAGGTCAACCGAGTTCGGGCAATGTGCCGAGATATTTATGATTATGCAAAGGTCACTGGTCGTATTGACTACAATCCTTTAGAGGGTATTCAAAAGTATTTGCAACAAGGTAAAAAAGAAAACATGGCGCATGTCAGTGAACAGGAGTTACCGACATTGATCAGAGCCATTAATAACTACCCTACTATGGATGTAAGAATTGGTTTACAGCTTTTGGCAATGTTGTTTTGTCGTCCAAGTGAATTAAGACAAGCAAAATGGAATGAGTTCGATTTTGATCATGCTGTATGGAATATTCCCGAAGAACGTATGAAGAAGCGCCGTGAACATGTTGTGCCTTTATCAAAACAAGCCGTTGCCATTCTGCAAGAATTAAAAACGTATGAAACCAATTCCGAGTTTTTATTTCCGAGTAGATCGGACAAGAGCAAGCCTAAATCAGATACCGTTTTCATTATGGCTTTGCGCCGTATGGGCTATGAGGGACGACAAACACCACACGGCTTTAGGCACATTGCAAGTACCCTTTTAAATAATCGTGGTTTTGATGAGCGTCATATTGAAGCTGCATTGGCACACGTAAAGGATGGTGTAGCAGGTGTTTATAACAAGGCTCAGTATTTAGAGGACAGAGCCAATATGATGCAATGGTACGCCAATTATTTAGAAGAAATCGCAGATCAAAGCATTATCCAGTTTAAAAAAGCTAAGTGACAGCTTATGTCGCATTACATACCAAAATATACAGAATTATAATTAAATATCGTTTATATTCAGTTTGCTAAGTCTAGGTTAGCTCCCGAAAGTCGGACACCCAATCCGATTGGCTTAGCAGCTTATTTGGGGATGCTGTGGGAGGCATGAATGGCTTACATAAGAAATGTATCTGAATTACCAAAGTGGTTTAACTTAGATAATTATAGGTTTAACTTGCCCGCCAATGATTTGCTTCAATTATTTATAATTAGATTTACTATATTAGATTTGCTTTTAGATGATGTTGATATTTCATGTGATGAGGTGCTGCAAGATCAAGATGCACTACAAGTTATAAATAATTTTAATAAAATTCCCTTAGCTTTTGTTAATCAAAGGACAGTATTCAAAAAGAGTATTCTTTCATTAAATGAAAGGGAGTACTTATATAATGATTGTCTTGATTACGCATTCTCAAAAATTATAAATGACCCTCTTATTTTAAATAATTGGTTAGATATTAATAGCCAGCCTTTTTTGACACTTAATTATTTATTAAAAAATCTTGTTGATAGGTGTATTAGGAAGTATGAGGTTAATCCTATACAAGAATTGACCATTGATGACGTTGGTTGTATGAGTGTACACATCCCACATGCTGCTAGAGAGTATTTACTGCACAAGTATAGTGAATATGATAGTGCATATGATGGTTGTGTCAGCAAAAAAGCGCGTGATAGTTACCTAGAAGAGCTTGATAATTATTTTTTAAATTTAGACTCTGATGACTGTGATGGGTACGAGAAATTTTGTGAGCTAGATTATTATGAATTTGCTACTGAAGATGAGCACCCATATTCTGCCAATCCTTGTATTTCAATAAATTTAAATATGCCCGATGCGGTACTTAGAGAGCAATTTAGTGCATGGTTATCAAATACAAGAAAAAAAGCCAGTAAAGTGATAATAGAGGATGATTTAGGCTCTGATTTTTTAATAGATTCAAATGGGGTAAAAATTGCTGAGAAAATCAATAAATACAAGATAATTCCATTCATTGATTTAATGCTATGGGAGTTAAAAACAGGAAATAAAATAAAACTATCCGTTTATGCTCATGCGCTTTTTAATGATGGTAGTGCTGATGGTGAATTTATTAGAAAAACCATAAAGCCATTTGTTCAAAATATAATAAATGATGACTATAAAATTATGTCTGAATTATTTGCTTTGAAAAATATGGAAGATTTTAGTTTGTAAAAATTTCCGCTTTTTCACTTTTTTTAAAATTCCGTTTTTATCTAAAAATCAAAAACATAATGCACCTACACAATATTTAGCCGTATAGGTGCATAAATGACTATTAAACCAATCAGAGTTCAATTTAAAACAGCTTGCCAAATCCTAGACATTAGCCGTGAATCATTACGTCATTTAGTACGTACAGATAAAACATTTCCCCAAGCAATCAAAACAGGTGAAGCAAAACAATCCCCTGTTTACTTCGATTATGCCCAACTCGTTGAATGGCATAAGAACCAAATGCAAAGCCTAGCCAATGCAGAATTGGAGGCTTAACCATGAACCATCAAACCCAAGTTTTAGACCACCTCAAACAAGGTAAAACATTGAGCCAAGCAGAGGCAATTCATCACTTTGATTGTTACCGCCTGAGTGCTGTTATTCAGCGTTTACGCCGTTTAGGTCATGACATTGTGACCCACCAAGAGCCGAACTTAAACAACAAAGGCACACACGCTCGATATGAATTAAATGAGGTGCAAGTATGAACCCATCTATTTTTAATTTTAATGAACACGGCGTTCGAGTTGTTTATGGAGTCGATGGTGAGCCTTTATTTTGTCTTACTGATGTATGCCGTGTTTTATCTGTAGATCGTACATCACGCTTATTACGTGAATTAGATGCAAAGGGTATGGCAGATTGCCACATCCTTACAAATGGTGGTACTCAAAAGGTTAAGTTTGTAAATGAACCTAATTTATACCGCATCATTTTCAGATCAAATAAACAAGAAGCGTTGAACTTTCAAAACTGGATATTTGCAGAGGTACTACCAACTATTCGCAAGACTGGCAATTATTCAGTTACAGCACGACAAACCGCTTTTGATGAATTAAACCGCCTTTGCATACAAGAAAAAATATCCAAGGACAAAGGCTCATTTCATAGTCTTGGAATGCACCGCCGTAAACGTGAAAAGCATTTAAATACTTTGCGTATCGAAACATGCAAAGCCAATTTGCAACTTACTTTTGAGGGAGTGGCGCAATGAAAAATCATACACCCCCTAAAATTCAGGCAATAGATACGCTCAAATCTGAGCGCATCTATTTAGCTCAGATTGAGCCACTAAATTCTATAGGGATATATCCAAAACTGGATTTATGCTTAAACATGAAAAATAAATCATTCAATATTGCCAACATGTCCAAGTATGGTTATAGTTCCCTTGCTTTGAGCAAAATCTCAAAGTTAGCTTTGGTCGGCTATGATTCAAACGGCGCACAGTCCGAAAGGGCTTTTTTTGTGCGTAATATCTCTATGCGTTCGCATTTTATGGTGAAGCTGTGGAGGGACACGTTTACGTGTGTAGGTATCCGTTTGAACCTATCGACCAACCCTTTACAGCTTTGCCACCCTCATTTGGTCGTGAATGGTAAAGCTCCTTTAAACTCAAACGGAGCGCATAATCATGCCTAAACAAAACAATACCCAAAAACCGCAACAAGAACAGTTACCTGTTAAGACTTATGATGCAGGTTATTTATGGGATGCTCATTCTATAGCTGAGGCTGATCTAGCTTGGTGTGATACAGCAATATCAGATTTAAAATCCAAATTTAAAGATCATAAAGAATACATGATCAAAGCCTATGGCGCACATGAAGCTCATTTTGCTCAAATCGAAACTTTTTAGAAATGTATGAATACCTGATTGATGACCGTTTGAAATATCATAAAGGCGAAGCAGAATCATATAAAGCTGAATGGAATACCAATGAAAAGGCGGTGACACTATGAATATCACCACCTCCATCAAACCCGATTCAATCTTAGCAAATTGTACGGTACTTAATCCACTGGATGACACATATCTAAACCATCCCATCATTGAACGCTTTGGCAGTCCATCACAGCCGATCTATGTTGATCAATGCAATGTAGACATTAACGGCGTGATGTATGAACAGCCTTTGATTCTACCGATTTATAACGCTCAATTAGAACTCGTACAATGTGCGGTATTACAGGATAAACAGCGAGTTCAAGTCATCCCTGATGGTTTAGCAAAAGGCTTTGCCTACTATGGTCATTTGCACCAGGATAAACCTGTCATTATTACCCATAATGTAGAGGCATTTTTTAAAGTGGCTCAGACAGGTTATGCCGTTGTTTTGGTCATGTTGCCTCATTTGTGTAGTCCCAATAAATCAGAACTCAAAGCATTTGATTTTGAACAAATACAATATGTTATTCATCAATTGTCTAAAGCAGGCTAT
Source organism: Acinetobacter sp. R933-2 (assembly GCF_030325485.1). NCBI lineage: Bacteria > Pseudomonadati > Pseudomonadota > Gammaproteobacteria > Moraxellales > Moraxellaceae > Acinetobacter > Acinetobacter sp. R933-2. Next base: position 66,992 of record NZ_JACAIJ010000004.1, on the reverse strand, counting down.
CAACAGTTATACCTACCTGTTAGACCTGAACAGATACAGCTTGAGCCATTCAAGCAGCTTGAACAAAACACCCCTGTCCGTTTGCTCAATCAATATCTCAAGATTGGTGAAAGTGAGTTTTTTACTGAGTTGAACAAGGACAATGACGTTGAGGAAATACAAGCATTTATCAGTGAATCAATTGCTTTATTGCCTGAACTCGACCCATTACCTAAAGGACATTTAGCCAAGCCATTTCGTTATGGTGATGGTGTATTTCATCTTTTAGATAGTGGCTTGTACTACATTGAACAAACAAAGGATGATGAGTATAGACGCTATATTTCCAGTCCGATTCGAGTATTGGCACAAACAAGGGACACCACCAATAACGCATGGGGTCGATTGCTTGAATGGTACGATGCAGACGGTGTAAAACACACACAAGCCTTATCAATGGAACTATTCCAATCTGATGGCGTGGAACTTCGCAAGGCTTTGGCTTATCAAGGCGTTATCATTGCACCAGATGGCAGAGCAAGAAATTTATTGCAAAGTTATTTGATGAGCTACCCAACCCATGCAAGGGCGTTATGTGTTGATCGTGTTGGATGGCATGACAATGTTTTTGTGTTGCCCAATGAGCAGATCGGACAACATGAACATGATGATTTAATTGTCTATCAAACCACACAAGGTATTGATAGCAACTATCAGAGTAAAGGTAGTTTAAAACAGTGGCAAAATAATATCTCTATCCCTTTGTCTACTCATTCTAAATTAGTCGTGGCATTGAGTTCGGCTTTTGCAGGGCAATTACTCACACCACTGGAACAGCAGACAGGTGCAGGCGTTCATTTCAAAGGACAGTCATCCAAAGGTAAAACCACCGCTTTATATGTCGGCTGTAGTGTATGGGGTAAACCAAGCAATTATTGTAAAACTTGGAAATCCACAGGGAACGCTTTAGAACACACGGCATACATCCATAATGATGGATTCTTAGCTTTAGATGAGATTGGAGAAGTCGCCAACCCCAAAGAGTTGGGTAATATTGCCTACATGCTTGCCAATGGTAAAGGTAAAGCAAGACTGACTAAGGAAATCAAAGCCAAGCCATCATATACATGGAAAGTCATTTTCCTATCTACAGGTGAAAAGAGCCTCAAGGAAATCATGCAAGAGAATGGGCAAAAGACCAAGTTAGGACAAGAAATCCGTTTGATTGATATTGATATAGATCAGTCTGAATATGGTTTATTTGATCAGATCGACTTTGCCGAAGATGGTGCAAAACAGTCAAGGTTATTGGTTGAGCGTTCTAATCAGTTCTATGGCGTTGCAGGCATGGTATGGTTGCAATATCTCACAAATGATAAGAGTAAAGTCATTCAACAGGCTCGACAACTATTAGAGCAATATAACCGTGAATTGGTAGCAGAACATAAGCAAGGTCATATTGTCCGTGTTGCAAATGCCTTTGCCTTGATAGCCGTTGCAGGCGAACTCGCTACACAAGCAGGCATCACAGAATGGGAAACAGGTACAGCATTCAACGCTGTGAAAGAAGTATTCAATGCTTGGGTCAATGACTTTGAATATGTCGGTGACTACCAAACCAAAGAATATATTTTACATGTTAAGGCATTCTTTGAGGCGAATGAATCAAGCCGTTTTGAATCCATCACCCCTGACCCTGATCAACTTGAAAAAATTATCAACCGTGTTGGCTACTGGAAGATTGAGAACGGTGAAAAGTTATTTCTTGTGTTACCTGAGCAATTCAAAAATGAAGTGTGCAAAGGACATGACAATAGAAAAGTGGCAAAGGCTTTATTGCTTGAGCAACTCTTAGAGCATGACACAGGCAAGACCAGTAAGACTGTTAGAATCCCATCAAAGAAAAATGCCGTTAAGGTTTATGCCGTTAAAGAGGCTATTTTTAGTTGGGAAGCCTAAAAAAGCAAGGTAACAGAGGTAACACAGGTAACAACCTTATAAATAAAGGCTTTGAGGGCGTTACCTATAGCAAAAATGCAGAGGTAACAGAGGTAACAAGTTCGGTGTTTTTTCATATTTGTTACCCATGTTACCCCACGTTACCTATGAAAAAATAAGTAGGTAACACGCTGAAACCCTTTGATAGCAAGCGTGTTACCCATGTTACCTATGTTGCCCCTTAAAAATAGACATTCTGAGAGAATTTAAGAGATTTAGAACAATGCCAAATGTGAACAAAGTTATTTTAATGGGCGTTTTAGGTCGTGACCCTGAAACAAAACAATTTCCGAATGGTGGCAGTATTACCAATTTCAGTATAGCAACCACTGAACAATGGAAAGACAAAACCACTGGAGAACGTAAAGAATAAACCGAATGGCATCGAATCAGCACCAACAACCGTTTAGCGGACGTTGCCAGTAAGTACCTTAAAAAAGGCAGTAAAATTTATATTGAGGGCAGTTTAAGGACACGGAAATGGAAAGACCAAAGCGGTGCAGATCGGGAGATAGTCGAAGTTCGGGCAGATGTATTACAGTTGCTTTAAAAAAAGAAGCTCCTTAAATATGAGGAGCTTTTTAGTATCTAAATTATCATTTTAACCATTGAGGCTTAACTTGCTGCGATTCTAAATGTGACCAAGTGGATCTATCACTGAAATTATGATGATTGAAAGCTCCTCTTTTTTGACGACCTTAATAAACTACAAAACGCATTTGTGCACTTTGGTATTAAATCAATCATTTAGTGAAGTGGGATAATACCACCTCACTAATCACTAAAATTTCTTTTGAATGGTTGTTTATGGTTGTTATTGCCTACAGATCAAAGCAGTTGAACTCGCCATTTGAAATGTGAAAAAACATAATGAACCTGAACAAGTCACCAGTAGAATAAAACGCACTGGAGCGCATGAGGTAACTAGGTATAACCTAATCTTAGTCCTTACACTTGATGATTAAAGAATTAGATTTAATACTGACAGGAACTAACATACCACTAGTAAAAACAGTATCATGATTTGTCCCACTTACTTGATTCACTTGCTCATAGCCTTTGCCTTTGCATACTTGTTCTGCCTTTCTTTCTAACTTGGCATTTAAAGCACTTCGAGAACCAAAAGCATTACTTTGAGCGTTCAAGTTATATATACCGTTCCCCATATCAGCAACAGTCGCAGGAAACATTTGCACACATCCAGTTAAAGAAATTGAAGATACAGAAATTAAAAGAAATGCTATTTTTTTCACGGAATTATTACCCAATTTTTAGAAATTGAAATTTATCATATTATTTGTGACTCTTATCACAAAAAAATACTATATGAGTTAATTTTTATCACAAATCATTTTAAATTTTTCTTTAATAATTTTAAGTCAAGATCCTCAATTGAGCACACATCACATGATTTATTCATTTAGCATAGGGATAGGGTATTGTCGTGTGATATCTCTATCATCTAAAACAACTCGTATTCTTTCAAAATCAAAATAAACATTTACCAAGTTATCCTTAAAACCAATAATATCAACATTTTTTACATTACTTGTATAAGTAAATACTATAGTCGAAAGTGGCTTAATTTCATAAATCATTAACCAAGGTTCTATTACTAAGGTAATCACTTCGCGACCATCATTTTTATATGAAAATATATGCTTTTCCATTTTTATATTTCCTACTGGGCTTTAGAGTAGTATCAATTTTTCTTTTATGAGAGATACTTATATCTAAGAAAATTGTACTGTACTTCAAATATAATCTCACATGTAAATAGTCGGTATGAACAACTTTAAAAAGTTGTTCCTAGTTGTCATTGCCTACAGATCAAGGCGGTCGAACTCACCATTTGAAATGTGAAAAACATAATGAACCTGAACAAGCCACCAGTAGAATAAAACGCACTGGAGCGCATGAGGCAGAGCAGCAGAACCATTTATTCATCAAGTCAAGACCCTCAATTTTTAATTTCGAGCGTATAAAAATATGTTTATAGGTGCGGTCATGCAGCTTTAAACCTCTAGCTTTTTAGTTCCCCCCCTACCTATTTACCTAAATCATTAGGAAAAAAATGCAACGAAAACACGCTTAAATTCTCTATAAGCATTGATATGTAAGGCTTAGAGCCTTGTTATACAAAATGTTATCCGTCAACTTAAAATAGCTTGTTTTTAGCTATTCTGTAATTACTTTTAGCGAGTTCTAGTCATTTTTAGCCCTATTTTCATCAAAAATAAGCCTTTTTTAGTCAAAAATAGTGAGTTTTAAGCATGTTTAAGCAATCAAAAATACAAGTTGAGAACCTAAGGGCAATGGATAGCCGAATAATGCAGAAACAAGGCATCTTTAAAAATGGTGCAGGCTCATATTACTGGAAAGATGCAAACACCAATGAGGTACGAGCTAATATAGGTTACAGCTATCAAGATCAACAATTAACGCTTTCTTATTGTTGTAATGGTGAATCTTATGACTATGCCATTCGTGTAGATCGGACAGCCTGTCATTATGGCGGAACACGGTCATGGTTTATATGCCCATCTCCACAATGTAGGAAGCGAGTTGCTAAGCTGTATTTGTCAGAAAGTGGATATTTCACATGCAGGCATTGTAATAACGCGAACTATGCCATTCAGCAAATGAGCAACAAAGATAAGCCACGTTATCACATGCACAAAATGAGGGATAAGTTAGGTTGGAGCTATAATCATGTGCCATTTATCAAAAGAATAAATAAGCCTTTAAATATGCACCACAAGACATTTAAGGCTATGGTCGCCAAGCATGATGAATATGAGAGGCAATTTTTAGTAAATTTCCAAGCACTAATAGATAAGTTTGAGAATATGTAGATAAGAAGTCACTACCCTACTGCTCTACACAAATATAAATTCATCTCCGATGGCGACCACCAAACTAGCGTCCATTCATCTAGTTGTACTCCCATTTTATCCACCAAACTAAGCTAAAAAATGCCTAGCAACAGACAATTTGTATCCCCATGTGTATCCCTATATTTTTATATAAATTTTAATCATTAAATAACAATATGTTAATAACTCAGTTCAATTGTCGCCATCCCACCAAAATTTAATTCAGAGATGTCCGACTGAATGTAAAAAAGCCTTTAAACTCAATGTTTAAGGGCTTTTTTATTAGCGCCATTGTCCGATCTTATCCGATGCGATTTGACCCTAACTTTGCCTTCTTTGGGTAATTTTTGGGAAAATTTACCCAGCAAATATCATAAACATATTGGGTAATACAAATGGCACTTACTGATCAAGAATGTAAAAAAGCGCAACCTAGCAATAAGCAATACCGTCTTTCAGATGCGAATGGCTTATCATTAATTATTAGCCCTAAAGGACAGAAATATTGGAATATCCGTGTCACTGTTCATGGACAGCGTAAATCTGAATCCTTAGGACAATATCCAGATATTAGTTTAAAGAAAGCACGTGAGATCGCACTTGAACTAAAATATAAATATTCTCGCTCAACTATCCATGAAGAATTAAAACCTTTTTTTCGTGATGTCGCAGAGGAATGGTTTGAAAATCAAAAAGAAACTTGGTCTACGAAACATATTAGTAATGTACGCGCTTCTCTAGATGAATTGTATCTGAGTCTAGGCGATAAGCGTATTAACCAAATCCAAGCCCCTGAAATATTACAGAACATTAAAAAAATTGAAGCAAGAGGCTCTCTTGAAATTGCAAAAAGAACCTTGTCTCGTTGCGGTATGGTGATGAAATATGCCATTGCAAATAGTTATCGTTTAGATAATCCTGCTGGAGATTTAGTTTATGCACTTAAATCTAAGCGAGTTAAGAATCTAGCTTCACTTGCCGCCAGCGAAATGCCTGAGTTTTTAGCAAAGGTTCGTGCTTATCCAAGTGATGCACAAACACACCATGCACTTATATTAATTATGCTTACAGGTGTACGTGTTAGTGAATTACTTCAAGCCACATGGGACGAGTTTAATTTAGAGGAACGTAAATGGGATATTCCTTCTGAACGTATGAAAAATGGCTTAGCACATCGTGTACCTTTAACTAACTTTATGATTAAAGAGCTACAAGCGCTACGTTTAACGCATAATCAGGATTTGCTTTTTCCGCACCGATTAAATAATAAAGAACCAATGCGTAGTGAATCCATTCTACAAGTCATCAAACGTTCAGGTTATGCAGGTCGCATGACGACACATGGTTTCCGCTCTTTATTTAGTACAGTCGTCAATGAATCTAATTTATTTAATTTTGATGCAATTGAGCGCCAATTGACTCATGTTCCTCAAAATAGAATTCGTTCTGCTTACAATAGAGCACAATATTGGGATGAACGTGTCAAGATGATGAATTGGTATAGTGATCAAGTTCAGTTATGGGTTAAGGTGATATTATAACATTATATTAAATATTATTATATATACCTTGGTGCTTACTAATGCTTGAAATGAGAATATTCTAATTTCGTAAATTTAAGAGACTGGTGAAATCCAGCCTCTTAAGATTTGATGCGTGCAGAATTAACAAAAGACTTTTACTTTTTAAAAAATCTAAAGGTTTTTTTAATTCATCATGTTCAACACCAAAATTGGAGGTTATTAGTAATACTTTTTTGGTCATTTTTTTTGCTCCAAAAGTTATTTAAGATATCTTTTAAAATTTACTAAGTCTTACGAACAATAAATGTATAGCTTTAGATTCATTCTTGTTAAATATTTAATCTATTTATACAGTAAAGTTAAAATAACCATTTTTTTGCAACTTAATATTTCTATAAAAAAATTATTTTAACTATCTATTAAACTACTCCAAATAGATCAGTATTTTTTCATTTTATTTTAAAATAATAATTACAATTAAGTACAAAAAATAAACACTTAAAACTAATCGTAGATATAGTTACTACCAAAACTTACAACATTTCCAAGCATTATTTAAATTCATACCATAAAAGGATTTTTAATATGAATCACAAATCACAAAACTATCCTCAATCGGCTCCTGCACAAGAGCAATCTCATCAACCTGGTCAACAAAGTCAAATGCATCCTGAACCAGAAATCATTAAAAGTACTCATCAAGGTAGTAATAAGTTAAAAGATAAAGTAGCTTTAATTAGTGGAGGAGATAGTGGCATAGGTCGTTCAATAGCAGTCTTGTTTGCACGTGAAGGTGCAAAAATTGCTATACTCTACTTGGAAGAACAAGACGATGCTCAGAAAACTAAACAACTCGTAGAACAAGAAGGTCAAGAGTGCTTATTAATTAAAGGTGATATTTGTGATCCTCAAACATCTATAACAGCTGTTTCAGATACTCTTCAAACATTTGGTAAAATTAATATATTAATTAATAATGCGGGTGTACAGTATCAACAAAAAGATTTGAATGATATCAGTATCGAACAACTTAAAAAAACATTTAATACCAATATTCTCTCTATATTTCATTTAACTAAAATGACACTTCCTCATTTAAATGAGGGTGATTGTATTATTAATACTACAAGTATTACGAGTTATCATGGACATGATGAATTGATTGACTATGCCAGTACAAAGGGCGCAATAACTACCTTTACGCGAAGTTTATCGACAAATTTGATGAAACAGAAAAAAGGAATTCGCGTCAATGGAGTTGCTCCTGGTCCAATTTGGACACCATTAATTCCAAGCAGTTTTGATGCTAAAACTGTAGAGAAATTTGGTCAAACTACTCCAATGGGGAGAATGGGGCAACCAAGTGAAGTTGCGCCTGCCTATCTATTTCTTGCTTCGGATGATGCCAGTTATATTACAGGTCAAGTAATCCATGTAAATGGTGGAGAGATCGTAAACGGTTAATAAACCTCCTTTGGAAGTTTTTTTATGCATGGATTTAACATGATATATGAGTTACAAAGTGAACATATATTCTACAATGTCTTATTAAATCTCTTAACGTTTTTAAAAAATAAACATTATGAATTTACAGTGATCACTCCATTAACCCACCAACGTATTTTAAATCGCAGAAAAAAACCTAATATTTCTACGATTAGTTTACGAGATATTTTTGGTTGGAATTTGCCTTTTGAAGCCAACGATCTAGAATCCCAACTGTTTAGTCAACTTCTGAACACTGGATTAATCTCTTTGCAAAATGGGAAATATATTAGTCAAATTCGTATCGCATCTTTAGCTGATGAATTATTTATTCATTCCGCTTTTCCTACAGATGAACAAAATGCAGTGTTTTTTGGTCCTGATACTTATCGTTTTTATTACCACCTCAAACAATACCTATTAAACCGAAAAACACCTATTCATCAAGCAATTGAATTATGTTGTGGTACTTCAGCTGTTGCTTTATCTATAGCAAAAAAATTTCCTTCTATTAATCAAATCATTACTGTAGATTTAAACCCCAAAGCTTTAATGTATAGTCAAATCCATAAAGACTTTATGAAATGCAAGCATATTCTTCCAATTATGGGTGATTTACTGGGTAATATTAACCAAAAATTTGATCTTATATTCGCTAATCCTCCCTACATTATGGATATAAAGCAGCGCCAATATCGACATGGAGGAACTGCACTTGAAGGTTCAGAAATTGCCTTTAAGATATTGGAACAAGGAATTAATAAGCTAACCTCTACAGGCAGTTTATTTTTATATACAGGCATTGCAATAGATGATCAAGGACAAAACAAGTTTTTAGAAAGCTTAAAAATTTGGATACAAAAGCATCCTAATTTTCAATATCATTACGAGGAAGTTGATTCAGATGTATTTGGTGAAGAACTTGATTTGCCTCATTATCAACATATTGAAAGAATTGCTATAGGCATAATCCTCATTGAACACAAGTAGAATTAAACTTTTCATTTATAAAAAAGCCCTTAAAAGGGGCTTATATATTAGGCGGGTATTGCTTCAATCCATGCTTCTCTTGACCAAATACGGTGATGCTGTATACGCTTTTTAAAATCTTCCTGAATATCATTAAAATGATCTTCTATAAATATACCTTCATCTAGCTTTAAACCTAAATACTCAACTAATTGCTTTTTGTCCTGTAAAAATACAATTGGTTTTAGATGTTTATAGGCTTCTAAAATATAATGTTTACTTACTCCATCTGCGAGTATACGATCCAAATTTTCGCCATCAGGTACTATAACACCATCGTAAATAATAGATGGCTCGGCTTTTTGCATTCCATTAGAATCAACGACCTCACCTAACATATCTTTTACAGGACTTAATGTGGGGGTGAGATAATGTACAATTGCATTTTCCTGCTTTGCCCATATTTCAATTTTTTTAAGTGTCTTTGTATTTACTTGATCATGAACTAATACTGCGATTTTACGACCTTGAATATCTTGAGGTATGAATGCCAACATAGATAAACGTTGAGATTTTTCAATAGATACGTTTTCAACTTTTACATCAGATTTAGAAACCTCTATTCCTAAGTTTTTACCCACTTGCTGTGCTAGATCCAAATCAATATTGACTAATATTTCTTGTACTTCTCGCTCTCGTATATGCATTCTTTTCACTTTACTGAGTTCGAAAGTATAAGCATCTACAACATGTTTTTGCTCGTGTGCAGCTAAACTTAAGTAATATAAACGTGCTTGGCTAAAATGATCTGAAAAGGACAAACTACGTTCGCGAATTTTTTTACCATCTATCCGCTCTTGATAGCTTTCAAAACCACCTTGAGTTGGTGCAGAGGGGACTTCCACAGGCCAATTATTATCAATTGAATTGGGTTGATAAGAAGCTTGTCCTTGATGAATAGTCATCTGGTGCATGGCATCACGCTGCTGATTATGAAATGGGCAAACTGGTTTATTAATAGGAATTTGGTGAAAATTAGGTCCGCCTAAACGACTTAACTGCGTGTCGGTATAAGAGAAAAGTCGCGCTTGCAACAACGGATCATTAGTAAAGTCTATTCCAGATACAATATGCCCAGGGCAAAATGCGATTTGCTCTGTTTCAGCAAAAAAATTATCGACATTTCTATTTAATATAAACTTACCTAAAGGTGTCACAGGAACTAATTCTTCAGGGATCAATTTTGTAGGATCAAGTAGATCAAAGTCAAAACGATGCTCATCTTCTTCCTCAATAATCTGAACTCCCAATTCCCACTCAGGATAAAAACCTTGTTCAATCGCTTCGTATAAATCTCGACGATGGAAGTCTGGATCTTTGCCTGCTAATTTTTGTGCTTCATCCCATAAAAGTGCGTTTAAACCCTGTTTAGGTGTCCAATGAAATTTAATGAACCTCCCTTTTCCATGTGGATCAATAAATCGGAAAGTATGTACCCCAAAGCCTTGAATCGAACGTAAATTCCTAGGAATAGCCCGATCAGACATTGCCCACATCACTGTATGTGCAGACTCAGGAACAAGTGAAACAAAATCCCAAAAAGTATCATGAGCTGTTGCACCCGTTGGTATCTCTGTATGAGGCTCAGGTTTTACAGCATGTACAAAATCAGGAAATTTAATTCCATCTTGGACAAAAAATACGGGAGCATTATTTCCTACTAAATCAAAATTACCCTCTTGGGTATAAAATTTAATTGCAAAGCCTCGAATATCACGAACAGTATCCGCTGAACCACGAGATCCTTGAACAGTAGAAAAACGTACAAAAATAGGAGTCTGAATAGTGGAATCTGTTAGAAATGCTGCCTTTGTAAATTTTTCATTGCCTGCATAAGCTTGAAAATAACCATGAGCCCCCACTCCTCGTGCATGAACAATTCTTTCAGGAATACGCTCATGATCAAAATGAGTAATTTTCTCTCTCAGAATAAAGTCTTCTAAAAGCGTTGAACCACGATGACCCACTTTTAAACTATTTTGATTATCTGCAATTTTAACACCTTGATTAGTTGTTAATGCTTGATTGGTTGCATTACTTCTATATCGATCTAACTGTTTAGTTTTTTCTGAGCTCTGGTTATCTTTTGATGTAATAACATCAATATTACTGTGAGTTTTCTTATTTGATTTAGTCATTTGAACAATCCTATTCAACTATATTGCTAATAAAAATCTTAGTTCACTTATTTCATTTGAAGGTATTATCTAAATAGGGAAATAAAATAGCTGCATATTTCTGTGTACTCCATAACCCTATATTACTGTGATGCACATGAGGAGCTAAAAAAGGAATTAGGGTATTGAGAGTTAATCCTGAATGAGAAGTTTCTGCTATCTGCTGTTTCAAAATATCAAATTCAGCAACATTTAAGTAACTTAAGTCAGCATTATGAAAATTCAAATCAGCACTTTTGAATAAATTGGTTGGCAATGCTTCTGTTGAAACTTCGCCTGCTATCCAATCATGAATAATTCGCCTTTCAGCTGGTGTAAATACACCATACATTTTGCCATCAGGATAATGGATCATTTTCCAAAATGGACTTTCTTCAGGTTCAGCATTTAATTTAATCCATTTTTTATTAATTAATGTTTGAATAAAATCAGCTATTTGTTCAGGTTTTCCCAACCATTGATTAACCGTTTTACATGCAATAACTTTTTGATCATTATGTATAAACTGTCCCATCTGTGCCTTTTTCTTAAATATTTGCAGTACAAAATGTTCGGTGTTTAAATTTTTAATAATTTGTGTGGATGATATACCTAAATTATTTAAAGCATATCCTTGTTTAACACGATTTAAAAAATCATCTTTATTTTTAAAACCTTTGTATACTTGTTCTAAAACTTTTAGAGACTTATGTGCATGTCCATTGGCTAAATTATCGATGGTAATATGTAAATTAAAATATTTGGCGTCTATCCCTAATTCTTTTAACTCATAATTAGAAATTAACAAATGTAATGGAAGTTGTTCATAACCTAGATTAAATCCAATAATTTCAGGAATAAATTCTGGAGGTGCATAAGCAAGTGCGAGTTGAACTACAGCATTGTGATAATAGGCATCATCCAAATAGTATTCAAAATCTTCTAAACCTAAGCTATGCAATAGATTATTATAAATGCATACATGGTTTGATTTCTCGTACCCCCCACCTAATTCTTCTAAATAAATTAAAATTAATTCATGAAATTCAATGTCATGCCAATATTTTATAACACTATACAACCAAGCACCATCCACTTTTTTAGTAGGTGCAACCTTAATTAAAAATTCAAATGCCTGTGCTATATTTACAAAATATTGCCGTTGGGCTCCTTCCTGTCTTTTTTTTAAATAATCCTGATATTCCAAACATACTTTAGTATTTTCATTCAGATACCATCTTTTAAATTCTTCAATTTCATTAGGTAAAGAAGACTCAGACTGCCCAATATGCTCTAATTCATACCTTAATAGTTCAGTTGCTTTATTCTGTTTTAAATGACAAGAAATATTACCATCTAAAAAGAAATTGAATAATTCATAAAAATTTTTATTTTGTTCTTGAAGTAACTCTAATAACCTTTGTTTCACAACAACTGACATTTTCATTCTCCAAAAGGAATATATAAAATACATTACGTTAGGTAATACTTTTTAAAGCTTATTTTTTGTTAAGAAACATTAACAAAATTAATAATAAAAATAGCAATATCATTTAAAATCAAAAATATACAAAAAATAGATTTTACATAATTACATTTTGAATTATTTTAAATTAGTAATTTTATAAAAATTTTATCAATAATAAAGTAACGAGAAATTATTGGAGTAGTTTATGTTTAAGAAATTATGTCATCATCTATCCGATAAAAAATTAAGCTTATTTTTTATAGAAAGTGCTTCAGCAGGATATCTGTCCTATAAATTTTCTCTTAGTCCTTTTTCTGGAGATATATTAAAGGGAGGTTTGGTTTGTTATGATCTTAAAATAAAAGAAAAATTTCTAAAAATACCACCTAATATTATTAAAAAACATACAGCTGAGTCTAAAAAAGTTACACAGAAATTAATAAGTTATAGTAAGAAAAAATTTAATGCTGATATTTACATTTCATGTACTGGACTACTAAAACCAGGAGGTTCAGAAAATAATAAAAAACCAGTTGGTACTTTTTTTTACTGTATTTACTATAATAATAAAATATACAGTTATAAAAAAATTTATAAAGGAAAACCAGAAAAAAAACTAAGAAAACTATTAAACGATATTTGTAATCATTTAATTAAAATCACTCAATAAATATTCGATCTATCTCATCAATAAATTGATTAATTATTCTTAATCAGTAAAAAATATATAATCTCTTATCTATATCTATTAATTATAATATTTTAATGTGATCTTATTTACAACAATCAAAAAAAACAAACGGGCTAAAAGAATTATTATGGAAATACCTAATATAATCATAAGTAAAAAATTTCCATTGTAACAATCTTATTTTCACAACATCTAAATTTTTAAAAACTTTATTTTCTTATATTAATATTCTATTCATGTAATATTTAAATTGTTTTAAGATCTAAAATTAAATAGGTAGAAGATTTGATTAAACCTTCTACCTTCAGGCTTATTACATCATTATTATTTATTAGGTGATGAAGAAGACTTATTTTTCTTCTCTTCAAGTTGACGCTTTTTCATAAATTTGTAACAGCAACATGAAGCTAAACCTAATCCTACTAAAGTAAAAATTTTCATCTCTAATATCCTTTATAAAACTCGATTTGATTCAATTAACAATTAAAAATCAAATTTTTAATATTTTATTCAGCAACGAATCGACCATATTCATCTCGTTTTCGATTTTGAATATTTCTTGATGAGTTCTGTCCAGAATATGAATGATGGTTATCATCGTCATCATAGCGACTACGACGTCCACGGTTATCATCGTCATCATGGCTGCGGCGTCCGTAGTTATTATCATCGTCATCATAGCGACTACGACGCCCGCGGTTATCATCGTCATCACGGCTACGGCGTCCACGGTTATCATCGTCATCATAGCGACTACGACGCCCGCGGTTATCATCGTCATCATAGCGACTACGACGTCCATAGTTATCATCGTCATCACGGCTACGGCGTCCACGGTTATCATCGTCATCATAGCGACTACGACGCCCACGGTTATCATCGTCATCATAGCGACTACGACGTCCATAGTTATCATCGTCATCACGGCTACGGCGTCCACGGTTATCATCGTCATCACGGCTACGACGTCCGTAGTTATCATCGTCATCACGGCTACGGCGTCCACGGTTATTATCGTCATCACGGCTACGACGTCCGTAGTTATCATCGTCATCACGGCTACGGCGTCCACGGTTATTATCGTCATCATAGCGACTACGACGCCCGCGGTTATCATCGTCATCATAGCGACTACGACGTCCGTAGTTATCATCGTCATCACGGCTACGGCGTCCACGATTATCATCATTTATATGACTTTTAGCCCCAGCACGTCGTGCTTCTTCAGAGGTAAACTCATGAGCATTACCACTAGCATGAGCTGCTCTCCCTCCTTTAGCAGCAATTTCCCTTTGTAATTCTGGATCCATACTTGCAAAACCGCGCTTAGAAGTGTTGTCTTCATAATCATCATGTATATTAGCCATGGTGTCTAAACTCCTTTTTAAATAAATTAATCGATTTCGTTTTTAAATAAAATCGACAAACCAACTTTAAACTTTCTATTAAAAATAAAAACCTTCTAAATGTTTCATATATTAAATATGTAAATTCCAAAACAATAAAAGACATTGATATCCAACAAATTAAATTAATAAAAAATGAAAATAAAAAATAATGAGATACAAACAGGAAAATAAAAAAAATAAAAAATTACAACAAACCCACATGAAAATAAAAAATTACAAATTATAAAAATAAAAAAAAATTAATTATTTTTAAAATAATTAATTATATCCTCACTTGTATCATCTACTTTTGGAGGTATATCTTTATCAAAAATATAAAGTTTATGATCTAATGGTGGATATTTCTCTCTCCCACCTATCGTTATTCTTTCAACAAAACCTGCTAACCAGAGTATAAATTCTTGTTTATTTTTAAAATCAGGTAAAATACTAAGATCAATTTTTAATTTATAATATTTAATAGAATTAGTGAATAATTCATTAAAATCAATATAATTCACCACTAGCTTAATATCTGATTCTTTAATTTCTTTACGTAATTCAATCATTATATTATTTAAATCTTCCAATATATTATTAGAAAACCCATTTTTACATTCCACTTTATTATAAATACTCTCCGCAATTTTTAAAAATTTTGGCATATCCTTATTCCTAAGTAAAATTTATGGATAAAACGTATATTTTGACAACAAAATAGTTAAATTATGTATCTTTTCTTTATAGTTTATTTAATATATTATCTATGGAATTACACATTAAAAAATAACAAGTATCATTTTTCAAATTTAACGTGATATCAATATCATTATTTAAAATAAAAACTTAAAAATAACACCTAATAAAAAATTAAACTTAACAATGAAAATAAAAATGTTTCAAATTATATTTTTAATAAAATATTTTATAAATATGTAAAAGCAATTAAAATAAAAACCTTATATTTCAGAACAATAATAAAATTCAAGATTACAAAAAAATAAAATGTAACAGCTCTGTTTTTTATAAAAATTTTAATATGTTAATTCTAATATTTCTAATTTTATAAGTTACATGGAGTATAGAAAATGACTATGAATGATCATCAAAATGAGCATCGCATACCACATGATTGGCGTACTGACTATGCAAATCGCCCCTACTATGGCGATATTCAAAGAGAATTACCTGATGTAGACTATGACAAGGATCTTCGTTCAGCTTATGAGTTAGGACAAAATGCACGTAGCCAATATGGTGAAAATGCAAAATTTGAGGATTCAGAAAGTGATTTACGAACTAAATGGGAAGAACTAAAAGCAGAGTCACGCCTAAAATGGGAACATGCTAAACATGCAGTGAAGGATGCTTGGGATAAACTGTAATTTCTAATAAGATTCAAGCCATACTTATTGTAAGTATGGCTTGATTTAGAAAATTTGAATTAATTCATGTTTTGCCTTATTACAATTATTTTAAGAAATAATGTGCATTGAAAATAGTTCCATATTTAAGCCTAGTCTAGCTCTTACAAATTTACTGTACGTATTCTTTCTATAAAAACACTTTCTTTGTTAATATAATTACTTCCATGTTCAAATCCTAAAATAGGATTTGAACTCGAATTAATTTCAGGCATAAAATGTGTTTAAATCTTTTGGGTAACGATTGGGTAATAAATTAATTTTTAATGTTTAATTGCTTTTAAAATTAATTGGTTAGAGAATGTGTTCATCTGACGCCATCGCAAAATATGCCAAGTTTTAAAGATAAAAGGCTTGATTCTAAAGGGATTAAGCCTTTTTTCTTGCCTGAACATAACCAAACATAAATAGTTATAGTGTACATACACCGTGCACACTGTCTTGTACATTGCACATTTTATTTATTCAACTTCACCTGTCACAGGGTTATAGCTCCCCATCATTCGTCCTGAAGGATCATAAAGTACAATTTCTTCAACACCTTCAAACTCAGCATAACGTTGATTTACCAAACGAAATAATCTGTTTGGATCATAAGCCTCAATCTCATCTTCAATTTGTTCGACCTCATAATCAGAACATGTTTTTGTAAACTCCAGTAAAGCTTGCTCCAAACGTTCTGCATTCACTTCATAATCTGGGTTAATACCACCACGTAAATCCGCACGATAAGGTAACCAGTCTGTCGCATAGGTCTTCAAAATAAATACAACTTTATTCATTTCAAAATAAATATAAACAAAAAAACCATCCTCTGTAAAAATTTTATTGCCATTTTCTAATAAAAGAGTTGAGCCATTAATATCAATTGTATAAGGAAGTTTTTTTTCTGCATGATTAAACTTATAAAATAATTGATACCAATAGTTACTCTGCTTATAATCATCCTGATCTGAAACTGAATATTTTTCAAAATTATAATCAATTGAAGAACTTTCTTTAGTTTCTGCATTATCATATAGTTCTATAAGTTTTGGAAAAAAACCCCATACTTTTCTAATATTATTAGTAAGCTACATAAGTTATTAATTAATTGATCTTTAATAGAATCATCTTCTATCGAGTTTATTTCTTTCGTAAACACCCATGTTCCAAAAGGTTTTCCAAATATTACCATTGTGTTTTCTCAACTAAAATCAAAACCATAAATCTCTTTCACCTGACTAGAAAACCCCCTTGCTGTTCATTTATCTTCTAAAAGTTTGATACAATGTATCTTGATTTCAACCAAACTACGTTGATGATAACTAGACCATTTTTTTCCAAGGTGATCTTCCAAACCTTTGACTATTTTCAATAATTCATTTCGCTTTATAGATCTCGCTTGCTCATCTTTTCAAGGCTTTGCATTTTTTTTGGTGAGCTATTTTGACCAATATTGTTTGCTGATTTCTTTGGATGGTTCGATTGTTCAAGTCACATGAGAATGTATTCAAAATACCTCTATTTTTATTTAGAGACAAAAAAAGCCCGATAAATATCGGGCTTTCTAGACAGCTATTTATTAATGTGAATGCCCTGCCCCCACATTACCTTTTGGTCTTGGGCATAACCAAATGATTAAACCTGCGAAAATAAAAACCATCGCAAAGATTAAAAACACATGATTCACTGAAATGGTTAAAGCTTCTTTATCCACCAAGTTTGAAATTGTACCAAGTGCCATTTCTGGGCTAAAGCCGCTATTGACCAAATTCCGCTGAGTCTCTTCAACATGCATTGTAGAAACAATTTCGCTGCGTGCTATTTTGGTATGATCATCCCAAATCGTTACCGCAATGGATGCCCCTATCGCTCCTGCCATCGTTCGCATAAAGTTCATTAAACCTGCTGCTGAAGCAACTTCATCAGGGTGTACCACACCCAATGCAATATTTGAAAGGGGAATAAAGAAAAATGGTACCGCAAAACCTTGAATAATTTGCGGTAATGCCAATGCCATAAAGTCAGCATCACTGGTCCAGAATGACCGCATCAAGGTCACGCCACCCAAAATCATGAGACCAAAACTCGACAAAGCTCGTGGGTCATATTTGGTGGCTAACTTCGCCACAATAGGTGACATCATCAAACTACCAAAACCCATAGTTGCAGTCAGATAACCTGCCCAAGACGCGGTATATCCTAAGTTAATCTGTAACCATTGTGGAATGAGCACAATACTGCCAAAGAATGCCGCGAAGGCAAAAGCAAGAGATAAGGTCGCAATGGTAAAACCACGATATCTAAAGATTTGAATATTCACAATTGGATGTTTTTCGTAATATTCCCAAATAAAGAAAGCAATAAAACCAACCACTAAAATAACGGCTAAAGCACAAATTAGACCACTACTAAACCAATCTCGTTCATGCCCCAAATCGAGCATTAACTGTAAAGCGCCGATCCAAACTATCAGCAAAGCCAAGCCAATCCCATCAATCGGCAATTTTGCAGTTGGTGTTTCCGCAACTTTGAGCAGACGCATAACACCTACAGCACACAACAATCCTACAGGAATATTGATAAAGAAAATCCAATGCCATGACCAGTTATCACTGATCGTACCGCCTAAAATCGGTCCTAAAATTGGACCTACGACAGTCGTCATTGCCCACATTCCCATGGCTTGCGAATGCTTTTCAGGAGGGAAAATATGCATCAGTAAAGTTTGGCTGAGTGGCATAATCGGTCCACCAAACAAACCTTGACCAATACGACAAATTACCAACATTGCTAAACTATTTGATAAACCACATAAAATTGAAAATGTTGTAAATCCAATCAAACAAATGCTAAAAACGCGAACAGCGCCAAAACGCCCTGCCAACCATCCAGTTAATGGAACACAAATTGCTTCAGCAACCGCATAAGAGGTAATCACCCAAGTTCCTTGCGAACTTGAAACTGCCAAACTACCTGTAATATGAGGAACAGATACATTGGCAATGGTCATATCTAAGACGACCATAAAGTTTGCCAATGCCAAGAAAAAGGCAGCCAGTAATAACTTAGCGCCCTTTAACTCACCTTGAAATGTTGAGCTGTTCATAGGCGATTACTTCGCTGATGAGGTATCAACCTCGGCTGTCATCGATAATCCTACACGTAAAGGGTGCTCTGCTAACTCTTTTGGATCTAACTTGATACGCACAGGTAAACGCTGTACCACTTTAATCCAATTTCCTGTGGCGTTTTGTGCAGGAATCAAAGCAAATGCAGAACCCGTCCCCCCAGAAAAACCAATTACAGTGCCATGATATTCAACTTTTTTACCGTATAAATCTGAAGTTAAAGTCGCTTTCTGTCCGACTTTCACATTTTGTAATTGGCTTTCTTTAAAGTTTGCATCGACGTACAACTCAGACAATGGCACAATTTTCATTAGACTTGCACCAAGAGCAACACGCTGTCCAACTTGAATATTACGACGTGCAATCACCCCATCCAATGGCGCTTTGATCTCTGTACGCTCTAAATCTAAAAGTGCCTGATCAAGTTTGGCTTGAGCCACTAAAACATCTGGTGTTGATGTTTGTGATGTACCTTTAATGAGTGCTTCATTTGCATCTAAATTACTTTGTGCTGCTTTACGTTTTGATTCTGCTTGAGCTAAAAAGGCTTTAGCAACATCGACACTGGCTTTTGCATTATTCAAAGCACTTTGTGACTTGGTAAATTCTTCTTTAGAAATCGCTCCTGAAGCACTTAATTGTTGACGACGGGCAAACTCTTGCTGTGCTTGCTGATAACCCACTTCAGCTTGTGCCACTTGTGCTTTTGCACTGTTAATATCATCAGCACTGACTAAAATTTGTGAAGATAATGAACTGCTATTTGCTGAGCTTTGTGTATATTGACGTTTCGCTTTCGTCAACTCTGCCTCTGCCTGTGCAACTGCGATTTTGGCATCACGATTGTCAATTATCGCTAAGACATCCCCTTTCTTGACTTGCTGTGTATCACTTACCAGCACTTTTTCAACTTGACCACTGACCATTGAGGTAATTTCAGCAGTTTCAGCCCCAACATATGCATTGTCAGTTTCAACCTTATTTCCGAAAAAAAATGTCCAAAGTGCATATAAGATGCCAATAACAAGCACCAATAATGCAAATATTTTCAGCATTTTTTTACGTTTTTGTTTTGCTTCATCATCTGCTGGAGATGGAGTTTCATTTGGGGAGGCATTCGTCATCTGCGCTTCAGTCATCGCATATTCCTAGCTTTTAGGAACCTCATCACCACATTACATCAAACTAGAGATCGAACTGAATCATGGTTTTAATGTTCAAAATCACTTGAAATGATGCCAATGAAAGCGTCAAGGTTGTTTTAAAAATGTGGGGGTCAATTTTACAGGTAAAAATCATAATATGAGAATAAAAATATTTACTCTAGAGTTTATTGGTTGATTTTATAGAAAACTATTGATATTCATCTTATTTTTTTGCAAAACTCAGTGATCAAAATCTAAATTTCGACCACTTATATTGACAGAATAAATACAATGTGTACTGGGCAGTACACTATTTTTTAGTAAGCATATGAAGCAATCGCTGTTGCTATCGCCTTACCCTCATCATTCACCATGGTCATACGCATGGTGCAGCCTTTACGCCCCATTCTCAACGTTTCAGCTTTAGCAATAAAAAACTTTCCACGACCCGGTGATAAATAATCGACACGCATATCTATAGTGGCTAAACGAGAAACCTTTTTCAAGGTATCAGGCAATTGATCAGGTTCAGCTCTTTTATATAACTCACCCATTGCCACAATTCCACCAATACTGTCGAGTAAAGTTGCAGCGACGCCACCATGTAAAATTTGAAATGCAACATTGCCAATCAAAAAAGGTTGCATTTCAATGTAGCCTTCGATTTCATCATTGACCACACGCATTTGCATGGTGTTATGTGCAAAATAAGGTGAACTATTAAATGCTTTGGTTAACTGTTTCAGAACAACATTTAAATCAGCTTTAGCGCCTAGATGTAAATTTCCAGTCCACTTTTTTTGTGACTCGCTCGAGGTCGAATCAATTTTAGGAGAATCACTCATAATAAATACAAAACCAATCTTAAGAAAAAAATGCAGCTTTTCCCCAAAAAATATGTGAAAGGGCTACAATAATGCTTAGTTTAATACTGAATATTGAGATTGTTATGACTTATACGTTCAATCGTCCTGCTTTTCCAGCCACTCGTATGCGCCGTATCCGTAAAAATGACAAGCTCCGTGCCATGGTCAGAGAAACTCAACTCACAGCAGATCATCTCATTTATCCAGTATTTGTACTTCCTGGGCAAAATCAAACCCAAGATGTACCTAGTATGCCAAACGTACAACGTTTATCTGCGGATTTATTGTTGAAAAAAGCAGAAACTTTGTTAGAACTTGGTGTATCTAAACTCGCATTATTTCCAGTAACACCACAAGAAGATAAAAGCTTAACCGCTGAAGCTGCATGGCACGAAGACGGTTTAGTGCAAAATACCTTACGTTTACTAAAAAAAGAACTACCAGAAATGGTTCTAATTACAGATGGTGCATTAGATCCATACACAACGCATGGTCAAGATGGCATCATTGATGATACGGGTTATGTACTAAATGATGAAACCGTACAATGTCTAATTAAACAGTCACTTAGTCATGCTGAAGCAGGTGCAGATGTTATTGCACCAAGTGATATGATGGATGGACGTATTGGTGCAATTCGTCAAGCTTTAGAAAGCAATGGTCATATTTATACGAGCATTATGGCGTATTCAGCAAAATATGCGTCTAGCTTCTATGGCCCTTTCCGTGATGCTGTTGGTTCTTCATCCAACCTTAAAGGTGGTAATAAATATAACTATCAAATGGATGTCGGTAACCGTGCAGAAGCTTTACATGAAATCGCTTTAGATATTCAAGAAGGCGCTGACATGGTGATTGTTAAACCTGGTATGCCTTATCTAGATGTCGTCCGTGAAGTCAAAGACACTTTTGGCGTGCCTACTTTTGTTTATCAAGTCAGTGGTGAATATGCGATGTTGGCTGCTGCCATTCAAAATGGTTGGCTTTCTGAAAGCGTGATTATGGAATCACTCATGTGCTTCCGCCGCGCAGGTGCAGATGGAATTTGGACGTACTATGCAGAACAAGCAGCACGCCAGTTAAAAGAGATGAAGTAAGACTTTCTACTTCTTATTTTTTAATTTAAATTCTACTCAGTATTTAATTCGCGGTAGGTGGCATGGATGCCACCGTTGGACTGGGGGAAAAGGAATTCCCCTCAGTCCAACAAAAGATTTTTGTTACTTTTTATCTCTGAAAAGTAAGGAATTACCTACGCAAAGGTACATGCCCTCAAATCAATATTTGTGGTTGTACTCATTTTTTAGTGTTATGAGTTGAAATCTAATCCAGATCATTTCAACTTAAAAAAAGTGGTATTGATTTTCATGCATATCGCCATCATTGGTGCAGGAGTAAGTGGCTTACTCACCGCCCTCGAACTTGTTGAACAAGGTTGCACAGTCACCATATTTGACCAACAACATGCAGGTCATGCAGCCTCATGGGCAGGTGGAGGAATTCTTTCTCCAATGTATCCTTGGCGTTATCCACGAGAAGTGAATCATCTCGCACAACATGGTAAACAACTCTATCAAGATTGGAATCAAAAACTTTTGCCTGAAACAGGTATTGATTTTGAAATTCATGAAACAGGAATGTTGATCTTTGATGAAGCTGATTTTGAAATTGGTTTGAATTACAAAGACCAATACCAAGAACCGATGCAACATTGTGAGTATTTACAACGTGAATCACTGGAAGCCGTTAACCCACATATTGCCGAACAATTCCAACATGCAATTTATTTCCCACACTTAGCAAATGTGCGTAATCCAAGATTACTCAAATC
Source organism: Acinetobacter sp. R933-2 (assembly GCF_030325485.1). Lineage (NCBI taxonomy): Bacteria > Pseudomonadati > Pseudomonadota > Gammaproteobacteria > Moraxellales > Moraxellaceae > Acinetobacter > Acinetobacter sp. R933-2. Next base: position 44,020 of record NZ_JACAIJ010000004.1, on the reverse strand, counting down.
ATTAATTTCATATTTAAAACAGCATCCTAATGCCGAAGTGATTGAAAATACTTGGATTGAAAAATTTAATCTGCAAAATAATCAAATTCAGTCTATTCAAACCTCAAATGGTCAACATTTTGCAGCAGATCAATTTGTGATGACGACAGGTGCTTGGTCAAACACATGGTCAACACAGCTAAAATGCAGCATTCCCGTTGAGCCTGTGCAGGGGCAAATGATGCTTTTTAAAACCCCTGAAAATTGGTTACCCACCATGTGTATGAACAATGTCATGTACCTTATTCCCCGTATGGATGGACATGTTGTATGTGGCTCAAGCATGAATCATCTTGGTTTTGACCAACGTCCAAGCATTCAAACACAGCAAAATATTTATAAAGCCTGCCTTGAAATGGTGCCTGAACTCGCCAATTTCCCAATCGTAAAACAATGGGCGGGCTTAAGACCAAGTTCACCTACAGGCATTCCTTATATTGGGCAAATGCCTGACATAGAAAACCTTTGGGCAAATTTTGGGCATTATCGCAATGGGCTTTGTATGGGTCCTGCATCAGCATGCTTACTGCGTCAGATGATGCTCAAACAAGACACTATAGTTGACCCACATGCCTATTCAACTCAACGTTTAGTTTCACTTGAAACAGTATAATGATGCAAAATCATCAATGGATAATTTGTTTTAAGGCACTGTTCAAGTCTGCATATTTAAATTTAAAGCCTTCATTCAGTAAGGCTTTGGGTTGCACATATTGCCCATTTAACACCAATTGAGATTGTTCACCCATCAAAAGCTTCATCACAAAACTGGGTAATGGCAAAAATGGTTTACGCTTGAACACTTTGCTAGCAACATTCACAAATTTCATTTGGTCAATATGATCAGGTGCAACCACATTATAAATTTTCTGGTCTGATTTGCTTTGAAATAAAAATAAAATCGCTTGAATGACATCATCAATATGCACCCAAGTCATAGGTTGGCGCCCTGATCCAATTCGCCCGACTAAATTTAATTTAATTGGCAATAACATTTGTGGAAGAATGCCGCCATTTTTGCCAAATACGACGCCTAAACGCATGATTTTGGTGTTTTTCAATGGATCAGACAACGCTTCAGCTTCCCATTTTTGGCAAAGTTCAGACATAAAAATCGCTTGAGGAGATGAAGATTCATCACAAACATTTAACCATTGCTCATTCAAATCAATCCCATAATAGCCAATCGCAGAACCTGAAATAATACATTTAGGCTTAATTTGATATTGTGCGAGCGCTTGATACAATTTTTTTGTGGTATCAACTCGGCTTTGCAGTAGTTTTTGTTTTCGTGCTGCTGTCCAACGACCTTGACCAATACTCTCACCTGCCAAATTCACCACATAATCTAGTGAAATATTTTCGAGTGCAGTGAGTGAATCAATCCATTGTAAATTTACATGGTTTGAAATATGCATTTTCCGTGACAATGCAATGACCTGAAAATGATGCTGTAACAAATAGCGCAACAAATGGCTGCCAATAAAACCTGTTGCACCAGTAACTAAAACGGTCTGCATGAATGAAATACTCTTTTGATTATTATAAATTCCATTCAAGCATACTTTTTAAACACTCATAAAGCTGCTTTATTTACCTATGAAAACATTTTCGCTGCCATACGTTGCGCCTGTTTACCATAAAACCAGTAAGTAATCAGAAATAATGGAATCGCTAACATCAATAACATCATTGCCGAAATCATTAAAAATTGTGGGCTTTGCATATAGAGTAAAAAATTATTCCAGACTTCAGCATCATGACGTGCAAAAATCATCACCCCAATGAAGATGCCAATAAAATTATATGTCCAAAAAATCAGACTAAACCCGATAGAGAATTTTTTTTGTTCTGCTTTACTTGGAGCGCGCTTTTGCTGCTTTAGAAATAAGTGTAAAACAATAATCATAGAAATCAGATAAGGTAATGCCGTTAAAACACCTGCAACCTGACTAGGTAATAAAGCGACCAAAACGCCAACCACCATTGTCAACATCAAACAAAGTACAAAAAACCATAAAAAATATTTACTTAGTGATGTCATATGGGAATTTCCACAACTCAAAAATACATTATAGGAAAATTTTTTAATTTTTTTTCACTTTCTTGTCAACCAAAGCAAAAGAGCTGTCGTTATATAAGTATAAGGTTGCAGCAACCGCGAACAATTTGCACTGGCATCCGCAGATTTGACTCGGTAACCTTCTATCCCATGAGACCTATAAACTCATGCTTCTTATAATTTGATTTGGAACAGCAGCCTAAATCAAATTAAGCGAAGTATTTTGACCGACGATTTATTCATCACTCGAATCGTCGGTTTATTTTTGTCTGTAAATTCTGTTTTTTGATGCTCAATCATTTTCTCATCGAATCACTCAAATTCAAAGATTAAACAGCTCAGTTCTCATTTTCTAAGAACTTGACCGTATAAAGCGTTGCCGAATTTTTCGATTTAAAGGTGCTGAATAATATTTTTCGATCATCCAACTTAAAATAAACACCAAGATAAAATAAATCGGTAATAACATTAATTTTTCAGCAGGCAGCGTTTCTTTAGGAAAATAAACCACTTTAAATAACCCTAAAACAATTAAATGAAATAGGTACATTTCATAACTGCGTTGCCCAATCCAGACCATCGTTTTTGAGGTGATAGAAGATGCTTTTGATGCAGCATTTTGCGAGAAACAGAAAATTAATATTGCAGCGAACAAAGCAAAGACCGAAATTCCCCAAGTACTGACTTCTTTGATGGGCGCATAAAAATAAAGCATGACCATCATGCTTGAAACAATGCTCACAATCAGATTTTTATAAGCGAGGATTCCTTTAAAATTTTGCACGACAATCGCAGTTAAACAACCTATTGCTATTCCATCAAAACTGGAAAAATAATGGTAAAGATAAGCACCATTTTCTGCACCAAAATGCAGTGAACGGAAATAAGGTGCATAAGCAATAATAGCAAACAACAGTAAAATAAAGTGTTTTTGACTACGCCCTAAAAGCAAACATAAAAGTGGAAATGCGAGATAAAAAACTTCTTCGACAGACAATGACCACAGCACACCTAAAGCATAATTTACCCAACCATTTTCAATAATCAGAATGTTCATCCAAAAACTAAATGCTGCAAATATAGTTAAGGCATAAGACACTTCTATACCATTCGGTGCTTGGTTGATAAAAGGTTTTAACCCAAAACTTCCCAATACCGTCACCATAGCCACCAATAAAACCAAACATGGAATAATTCGTGCAACACGGCGTATATAAAAGTCTTTAAGTTTGATGTGTACCAATGAACCATGACGTTGCAAACTATGCTGAGTAATTAAAAAACCTGAGATCACAAAGAACATGGTCACGCCATAATTGCCATTACGAGCAATTAAGGTACTTAGGCTCTCACCAAAAATCTGTATCCCTAAAAAGGTATCATGTAATTTATATGGAATATTAAAATGGTGAATTAAGACCAATAAAATTGAAATACCACGTAATACATCTATTTTATAATTTCGCACAGATATCCTTTACCTTACACTTTTATCATTCATAGAATATTTTTCATTTTATTTTAAATTAAAAAATAAAGTTGATCTGAAAATAAACACAATCATAGCATTGACAGGATTTTAAATTCTGATTTCAATAGCCATATTAACAACACTAAATATTGGTTTTCTATAAAAATGTTCAGTAAGCTTATGTCTAACCTTGGTTTACAAGGTGTTGAAGTCAATACTTGCATCTATACATCTACACCACAAGCAGGTCAAATCGTGAATGGTGAGATTATTTTTAAAGGCGCTGCATCTAATAAAAATATTAATGGTATTTATTTGAAACTCATGACCTCTGCTGAGGTTGAAAGCAGTGATCATGAATTTAACCAAGATTTAACCATTCAACAATGGCATGTGAGTGGTGCTTTTGAACTTAAAGCAAATCAATCACATAGTTTTCCATTTTCTATACAATTACCTTTTGAAACGCCAATCACCGAAATACAATGTCGTCATAACAAAACACGTGTATGGTTACATACCCATTTAGACATTGACTGGGCGGTTGACGCTACGGACAAAGATAATCTAAACATCGCTCCTACACCTGCGATGCAAGCATTTTTACAAGCCATGCAACAATGTGGCTTCTTTTTAGCAACTGCTGATGTAGAAAAAGGTCAATTACGTGGTGGTCACTATTTTTCTACCATTGGTTGTTACCAAGAGCTTGAATTTTTACCAACACAGCATTTTAGTGGCATCAATGAAGTTGAAGTCTCATTTGTCGCTCAAGAACATCAAACCCATGTCATGCTTGAAGTTGATCGTAAATTTCGTGGCGATCAACTACGTAGTATCACCATTCCACATCATCAAATTTCGACACCACATTTGGTTCAGCAAATTAAACAACTCTTGAATATTTAACTTTTATCACATGTGATTGCTGAGTCGCGCTTAGGCAATCACATGTAAAAGTGCTGCAAAAGTTTTAATTCGCGCTTTGGGTTTTGCTTCATCCAGTTCCTGAGCCGAACCATAACCATATTCCACTGCAATAGTTTCAATGCCATTTTTACGTGCGCCAAAAATATCATGCTCACGATCACCAACCATTAGGCACTCTTCAGGCTTGAGCTGCTCTTTTTGCAAAATATAAGCGATCAAATCCCCTTTGTTGGTACGCTCACCATTCAGTTCACTACCATACGGATATTCAAAATATTGTAATAAATTAAAATGATCTAAAATCTGACGTGCATAAACTTCAGGTTTGGCTGTGGCTAAAAACAGTCGATAGCCTTGATTCTTTAGTGTTTCAAGCGTTTGTGCCACATCTTCAAAAACATGATTTTCAAATAGACCTGTAACAGCAAATCGCTCGCGATAACCGAGCAATGCTTGTTCAGCCAAAATATCATTGGCATCAACACCAAGTAATTTTGCCAAAGAAGCTTTCAGCGGTGGACCAATGATCCAATCGATATTTTCAGACTCAGGAATCGGATGCCCGACTTTTGCCAAACCATAACGTGCCGAAGTGGTAATACCGACTTTAGGATCAGTCAATGTTCCATCCAAATCAATCAGAATATTTTTAAGCACAGATTTACCTTTTACTAAATTCAAGCGATGCAAAATTACAGTCGAGAGTTTTGCTAAAGTTGCCTATACTAACTCAAATTTATAAATTTAAGGATATCATTGTGCGCCCTACAGTACTATGTTTTTCTGGTTTAGACCCTTCTGGTGGAGCAGGTTTGCAAGCAGATATTGAAGCCATTGGACAAAGTGGCGCACATGCAGCAATTGCCTGTACTGCGCTGACCATTCAAAACTCGCAACAGGTTTTTGGTTTTGAAGCCACTTCAAAGGAATTACTACTTGCACAAGCCAATGCTGTGGTTCAGGACTTACCCATCAAAGCAGTCAAATCTGGCATGCTTGGCACTACCGATAATATTGCAGCTTTGGCTGAATTTTTACGTGAACATCCTGATTATTTATATGTGCTTGACCCTGTGTTAGTCGCAAATAGCGGCGGCTCATTGGGCAATCAGGAAACTTTGGTTAAAGCCTTTGTCGAACTGGTTCCATTGGCGACTGTACTCACACCAAATACCGTTGAATTACGTGCTTTAACAGGTGAACAAGACTTAGAAAAAGCCACAGCCAAGTTGTTTGAAATGGGTGCAAAAGCAGTATTGGTCAAAGGTGGACATGAAGATACGCCTGACCATATTCGCAACGCACTCTATATAAATGGTGAAATGATTTCTGAAACCAAATGTCCACGCTTAGAGGGTGAATATCATGGTTCAGGCTGCTCGCTTGCAAGTTTTATTGCAGGTCGTCTGGCGTTGGGTGATGCTTTAAATGTTGCGGTAAATCATGCTGAAACTTGGTTATTTGGCGTGTTAAAAAATGCTGAAACCCCTGTTGAAGGTGGACAGAAAATACCAAAACGATTCTAATCTTGCTTGATATTCAAGCTTCAGTACATTGAAGCTTGAATGATTTGATTTAAAATTATAAGAGTTAAAACAACAGAAAGAAAACTCTTTGGATAAAGTGAGATATCTAGTTAAATAAATTTTCTTGTAAATTAATTAAAAAATTATATTGAATAGACTCTAGAAAACATCATATATTAAAAAAGTAAATTCACTACCCTACCAAGATTAGGGCTAATATACTGCATATGACAAATGAAAAAACCATAATTATTGAAAAATTAAAACAACTTCTCACCCAAAATTTTATAGAAATTTATCGAGAAGCTTATGATCCAGAGTTAGAAGAAAAAAATATTTCTTCAAATATTATTCATGATTTAAAGTTAATAATTACGACATTTATTAACTTAATCAAAAATAATCGAAGCTCTCAGGAAGATTTATTAGAGCAACTTTCACAAAGCTTATTAATATTAGATCGCTCAAAATATAATGATCAAGAAGCTTTTTTTATCAGTTTTTACCTTGATAAAATTACTTATACAGCTGGACTAGAGGATACTAATTACAAAATTTTATATTGGGAATGTGGCGAAGACAAAGGGTATTGGTACAGATTAAGAAATGCTGTCTATTCAAAAAACTTTGAGGAAGCCACACATTTATTACACATTAAACCATCGCTCATCAATATTAAAAATAGAATAGGTGAAACAGTTTTGCATTTCTTAGCTGTGGAAAATGATCTTGAAGGTGTTGAATGGTTATATCATCAAGGCTTCAGTCTAGATAACAAAACAGAAATTACAAAAGAACCTATTATCTTTGAAATCGCAAGTTTAGGTTATTTAAATTTAATTAAATGGTTCCATGATCAAGGTGCTGATTTTTCTGCTACAGACTATCAAAATCGTAATATTATTGAATACTTAACCTATTATCATGAAAATAATATTGGTGATTACTCTGAAACAATCAAATACATTCAACAACTAAAAAATTAGATAATATTAAGTGGAGTACAGAATTTATGCTGACTCCAACTTTAATAACACATTCTTATTCTCCAAGCCACCCGCAAAGCCGACCAACTTACCATTTGCACCCACCACACGATGACACGGCGCAATAATCGAAATCGGATTTTTACCATTTGCCGCACCCACCGCACGAACAGCTTTGACATTGCCGATCTGTTCAGCAATATCTTTATAACTGCGGGTTTCCCCAAAAGGAATGGTGAGCAATGCCTGCCAGACTTTTTGTTGAAACTCTGTCCCCTCAAAGTCTAAAGGCACGTCAAACTTTTGACGCTGCCCTGCAAAATATTCATTGAGCTGCTTTTGTGTTTCGAGCAAAATCAGATGCTGTGTATTTTCAATCAGTTCAGCCAACCGAACACGTTTAGGGTCTTCATTTTCCCAAAGGACTGCCACCAAAGCGGTGTCCGTTGCGACCAATTTTAAAATGCCCACAGGAGAAGGCATTTCCATAAATGATAATTTCATTGACTTCTCCTTGAACGAATACACTTTAAGATGATGAGAGCTTCATCAATACTAACCCAGAAATGATTAAAACAGCAGCCAACATTCGCATGGCAGTAGCAGGTTCACCCAAAAAGAAAATGCCGACGGCAAATGAACCGACCGCACCGATTCCAGTCCAAACGGTATAAGCTGTACCCAATGGCAAAGATTTCATGGCATAGGACAATAGCGCAAAACTTGCGATCATAAATACAATGGTCAAAATACTAGGTGTGAGTTTGCTAAAGCCATCAGACACTTTCATAAAGTATGCCCAGACCACTTCCAATAAACCCGCCACTACGAGTAACACCCAAGCCATACCAATACTCCTAAAAATCAATGTACTAAAATCAAAAAAATCCAAGTCAACCACATTAGTCAACTTGGATCAGAAAATAGGTTTTTTAAGAAGAAGACAGTTTCATCAGAATTAAACCCGATACAATCAGTACCGCCGCCAACATACGCATTGCCGTGGCAGGTTCACCTAAAATAAAAATACCCACAAGGAATGAACCAATTGCCCCGATTCCTGTCCAAATCGTATAAGCCGTTCCCAATGGCAATGATTTCATGGCATAAGCCAATAAACCAAAACTCAGGATCATAAAGAAAATCGTAATGACGCTCGGGGTGAGCTTTGTGAAACCTTCGGACATTTTCATGGTATATGCCCAAACGATTTCAAAGAGACCTGCAAAAATAAGAATGACCCAAGCCATGACCAGCTCCAAATTTAAATTAGAGTCAGGTCGTCCTGACGAGTTTTCTTGGTGCAGATTTTGATGATATCGCACAAAGGGAGGTCGTTCCTCCTTTGAATAAACACATATTAACGTATTTCGCCCCAGAAATGAGCGTGTTTTACAAATCTTGACCCAAAATACACCTATATAAAGTAGGGTTTTAAAAATTTAAAACCCTAAAACAACTCAAGCTTTAAAACATCAAACTGAAAGTTTAAAACTTAAACCGCACCCCTGCACCATAACGCCACCCCTTTTCAGCATCACTTTCAACTTGCCATGCAGTTTCATCATTGCTTTTATTGTATTCATAGGCAATATCCAGATACGGCATGACTTTTTTACTGATCTCATAACGGGTTTCAAAGCCTGTAATCAGACTGCTTAAACCCGATTTTTTGGCATATTTAGAATCATCACTGAAAACCACATCGAGATCCAAATAGGGTTTAAAAATCAGTTTTTGCGTCAACAGCAAATCTCGTTCGGTCTCCAGACTCACTCCTGAATAATTCTCTTCGCCTGCATAAAAATAAGCATCGGTTTCAAAGAAATACGGCGCCATTCCATGCAAGCCGATCACCGCATCGAGTTGTTCTTCACTATCTTTAACATGATGATCCAACTCGACCTTTTGAGATCGGTAACGTACACCTGTCTGAACATCCCAAAAATCTGCAATCATACGGCTGTACAAAACTTTGGCATCAAGGTGCGCATCATGAGATTCCGCTTTATCCGTATGAATCTTAATAAAGAGCTTATTTTCATCCGTCCCAATTCGGGTTTCGATTTCTGACTTTAACGCACCTTCACCATCTTCATTGACCAGCCATTTTGTATCTACCGTACTGATGGCATAAATCTGTGCGCCATGTTCCTTACGATGATCATGTCCTTGATGTGCTGTACGATTTTCAGTAGATACCGCAGGATTTTGATGTTGCTGATGCTGTGAATGATCTATTTTTGAATGATCCATTCCTGCATGATTCATTTGCGAGTGATCCACCATTTCACTATTCACATTAGTTGCAGTTGGCGATGCTGACATCATGTCATGTCCTTCATGCGCCATTGCCCAACTACTCATCATCAATAATGAACTTGCCAAAACAGTATGCGGAAATAACTTAGTGGTGTGCATGTTGATCTCCTTGCTGTTCAGCTTGATTCGAAGTGTTTGTCATAGCTTTTTGAATCGGTGTGGTGGTGGTTTCTCCCTCGGAAACATTGGCAACAATCAGTTTATTCATCATTCCTGCGCTCATGTGATAAAGCAAATGACAATGAATCGCCCATTCTCCCAGTTCATCCGCTGTTAATAATGCAGTCACGGTTTTTGCAGGAGGTACAACAATCGTGTGCTTATTCGGCATATCGACCGCAGGCTGACCATTTTCCAGTTGCATAAACATGCCATGTAAATGCATCGGGTGCGCCATCATACTGTCATTGATAAATTTGATGCGAATACGCTCGCCATACTTCACTTTTAAAGGTTCAGCATCGCTAAATTTTTTACCATTAATCGTCCAGATATAACGCTCCATCGTTCCGCCCAAACGAATCACCAATTCACTTGTCGCTTCACGGGTATCAGGTTGTGGGGTTAAGGATTTCAGGTCGCTATATTGCAACGCTTTATCACCTTGCGGGGTCGATGCATTTGCCCAACCTTCGACCACAGCATCAGATTTTGCTGTCGTTACTTTATGTTCTGAGTGATCCATACCTTGCATATCTTCATGATTCATCTTCGAATGATCCATGTCTTGCATATCAGCATGATTCACTGCTTTTTGATGAATAGTTGAATGATCCATGCCTTGCATATCAGTACTGCCATGCCCCATATCTGCCATATTTAAAATGGCACGAGGACGTGCTTGTGGCAGATGAATGCCATGCGTATTTGCTGTCAATTCATTGTGCAACGTCCCAATAGCAAAACCTGAACGGTCAATCGACTCGGCTTCAATCTGATAATGCCCAGTCTTCGGTTCAACCACCACATCATAAGTTTCGGCTGTACCTATACGGAATTCATCCACAGGCACAGGCTGTACAGGCTGACCATCTGCACCGACTACCGTCATTTTTAAGTTCGGAATACGTACATCAAAAAAGGACATTGCTGAAGCATTGATAAAGCGTAAACGGACTTTTTCATTCGGCTTAAACATACCTGTCCAGTTTTGTTCAGGGGTTTTGCCATTGATCAAAAAAGTATAGTCCGTGACATCAGACAGATCGGTTTTCAGCATACGCATCTGATTCCACATTTTGCGGTCAGACCATGTGGCTTTTACCCCATCACGTTGCACTTGCTTCCATACATCGCCCAAAGTTTCACGCCGATCTTGATAATATTCAGCTGAAATTTTCAGATCTTTTTGAATTTGATCACTGGTTTTGTCATGAAAATCTGACAGCATCACCACATAGTCACGCTCAGTTTGTTCATGTGCAGCAAGTGGTTTTTTGTCCTTGGGATAAATCACCAAAGCGCCATATAAACCGTCCTGTTCCTGACCTTTGGAATGCGCGTGATACCAATACGTTCCACTTTGGCGAACCTTGAATTTATAGACAAAATCACCTTGCGGTCGAATCCCGTTAAAACCATTAAAGCCCGGAACGCCATCCATAATGCCGGGCAATAACAGCCCATGCCAATGAATCGAAGAATCCTGATTTTTTAAATTATTATGCACATGGATCACCGCATCATCGCCTTCCTCAAACTCAAGTAAAGGGGCGGGAAACTTGCCATTGACCGTAATACGTTTGACCGCTTTGCCTGTGACATTGACCATTCCTTCATCAATGTTCAGGTGATATTCCTTAACAGCTGCAAAACTCCATGTTGAAGACAACACAGCTACAGCAACAATAACGCTTTTTGAAAATTGAATAGACATAACTCAACCTAAATTTCTGAAATTATTTTGAAAATAATGCTTCGGAAAAACGGGTTAAGCTTTAGGAGGACGCAGAATTTCCTGCCAATGCCCTGCAAGGTGCTGAGCTTGGTAAGCAATGGAAATCACATTGCGGTTTTGTAGATGTTCAGGCGGACTCAATTGAGGAATGTCCGCATTAAACCACACGATAGAAGACTGACACGAAAACAGCGTACATTCCTGACAGTCATGCTGTAACTGTTTGCTCTGAACCAACTGTGCATGACAAGCTTTCAGATTTTGCATCTGCTGATCATGGCTCTGATCATGATTCTGCTCGGAATCAGCAACCGCTTGCTGTTGCAAATCCATACAATGATTTTTCATCTCCTGTACAGACATGCCTTGCATCATCTGTGCATGAGACAGCGCTTCATTTGGATGATTGTTTGACTGATTTTGTGAATTTTGTTGTGAATCCTGCTGATGTTGCATCTGCATACCCATTTGCATGGTTTTTACAGAAGCCATAGACACACCACTCCAGCCAATGGCAAAAACCATCAGCAAAACAAACCAAGCCTGTTTGCAGAGTTGCGTCAACATGTTCATCAAAGGAAAACCAAATTCGATTTAAGCATATACAACAATCATGCAATGCGCAAACCTACTTCACACATCCATAAAATATTTCTTTGTGTATAGATGAAAGGTTTAAAATCTATGTTGAAATTTTAAAATCAATAGCTTGAATAAAATGCTCATAATAAAAAAGAACTCAGATGAGTTCTTTCTTAAAATTTATAAAAAATAATATCGCTTTTTAAAGCTCAAGCATCTATTGATTACGCTTTTTGAGCGCCAACTAAAGCCAGTTCAGCGCGCATTTCATTAATAACTGCTTGATAATCTGGTTTACCAAAAATTGCTGAGCCTGCCACAAACATATCCGCACCTGCTTCAGCAATTTCACGGATATTTGCAGGCGTTACACCACCATCTACTTCTAAGCGAATATCACGTCCTGAAGCATCAATAATTTTACGTGCTTGACGTAATTTATCCAAAGTCATTGGAATAAATTTCTGTCCACCAAAACCAGGGTTTACACTCATCAATAACACTTGATCAACTTTATCTAAAACATAATCTAGATAATGCAAAGGAGTTGCTGGATTAAAAACTAAACCTGCTTTTGCTCCACCATCTTTAATCAATTGTAATGAACGGTCAATATGATGTGTTGCTTCAGGATGGAAAGTAATAATATCTGCACCCGCTTCCAGAAAATCACCAATCATACGATCTACAGGTGACACCATCAAATGCACATCAATTGGAGCTTTAATTCCATATTTTTTCAATGCCTTACATACACCTGCACCAAAAGTTAAATTGGGTACATAATGATTATCCATCACATCAAAATGAACAACATCAGCACCTGCTGCAAGTACATTTTCAACTTCCTCACCTAAGCGAGCAAAATCAGCAGATAAAATTGAAGGTGCAATCAAAAATGGCTTGGACATGGATCAACCTAGCGATAAATATGGAATCATGAAATTATAGCAAACTTCCACAGACACATTGCTAAAAGACATGAAAAATGGACAATTTCAATGAGATCATCGCAAATCTGTAACGAAGCGTTCCATTTATGCAACACATTTTACACGTTGTTTTTGTTAGTTTATCAACTCAACATGGAGCAAATGAGAATGAAAAGCAATACTATTATTTCAACAGATGACGCTAAACGCATTGCAAAACGTCTACTCAACCACTGGAAACATAAATTTGAAGTTGCCGAAACTGAAGAAAATTTGAGTATTTTCATGCCTGATGCAACTGTTGTACTGACACCTGAAGCACAACAGTTATTCGTAGAATTACGTACAGATCGTGAAGATTATAGCCGTTTAGAGCAAGTGATCTTAGATCATCTCAATCGCATGGCACAACAAGAGTTTAGTGTACAGTGGCAACATCAAGCTTAATGGCAAGCTTGATGTTTATTTCGATATAAAAATAAAGATCCCATGAGGTTAAGGAGACTTTTTCTGTTGTTTTTCAAAGTCTCTGACCATTTGAATACGTTTTGCAGTTGCAGGATGTGACTCAAAGATTTCAGATACTTGAGAAAATTGATCATCTTTTTCAGATTGTTCATTTTTCTTTTGTTTTTGATCTTTTTGTTGCGTGGCTGTTCCTTCTTCTTTTTCATATTCATCGCTTAATCTTTGTAAAAAATTAGCAAAATGCGCAACTTCAATATGTTGACGATCCATTAATTTCAATGCATATAAATCAGCTTCTTGCTCAAATTTACGTGAATATTTTGCGCCTAACATTGCTGTAGGTAAGGATGAAAATAAATCTGAACTGTCCCCTGTAATCGCAATATATAATATGCTGATCCCTAGACTAGATAAACCTTGTTGCAAACTATGGCGTTCGATTAAATGCCCTTGCTCATGAGCTAAAACCCCTAAAATTTCTTGGTCACTATGTGCCAACTCAACCAATTCATCTGTCACTAAAATTGTATTATTTGGCAATGCAATCGCATTCGCACCTAATTGTGTTCCCTTTCTAAATACAAGTTTAGCAGGCTGACCTTCTGCAATTTGTTTGAGGTATTGCTGCCGAATTTGTTCTTGTTGCTCTTTACTCAACTTTGTCGGTTCAGTCCAATATTCATTGACATATTTTTCAGCTTCATCACCTAAACGCTGCATACTATTTTTAGGCAATTGAAAAGCAATATAATGTGAAGCGCTTGGAATGCCCCATTTTACTAAAGCAAAGCCAAAAAACACCACAAAAATGACACTAAACAAAATAAGCGAAGGAGAACGTTCCAATTTCCAAATCGAGCCATAAATTTTTTTAGGTGCAATCTGAAACCAATCAGGTAAATGGTCTTGAAACTCAATGCGAGCATCATCCTTTAACTCAACTACAGGTTTTAGCTGCCCTAAAGCACCTATCAACTGCATATCAGCATAAGAATAGTTTCGTGTTTGCTCAGCATAACGAACTTGAATATGTTCATCATCTATCGCAAATACCTCAGCTTGGTGTGGCTTTGACACAACACCATCATAAAAAATTACCTGTACAGATTGCATCATCTGATTATTAGCTCATTCAATTAAAGTGAAACATCAATGTCAAAAATGTCACTGATTTCTTCTGCTAAAGCACTATGATCTGCTTGTGCTAAATTCATCATTTGGTCTGGATCATCAAGTAATACTAAACTTAAAGAATCAATTTGATATCGATAAAGACGAATAGCAGCCCAAGCTGACATCAAACCTAAAGAGAAAATTTTAGCAATCCAATTTGTGCCAACAATCCAAGCATAACGCCATTGGTTGCAATCCGTTTCAAATTTACTATTACCAATAATCGTGTTATTCCATGTCGTCATAAAAATACGGGCTCTCATTAAAGGAAATATAAACAAGCCTGCAATGACATACACAACCCCAAAAACAGCAAGAAAAGCTTGTGGATTTGATAAAGCACCAAACACACTGGAAATAATTCCGACGACCATTAATAAACCCATAAACATAAATACAGGAATATAAACAGCGCCCATATAGGCTGACCAATCTGCTTGTAATTTAAATTTTAACTGTCCTGCATATAGATTATTAATACAATAACTTTTATATAACCAAATCAAAACAGGAAAAAATAAACCTAAAGTGAAAATATAAATCGCAACACATTTCAAAAAAACACCGTAGGCTTGTTTGGTTGTACCTGCAAAATAAAATCGACTATTGGCATATTTACTATTTCGCGCAGTAAAACGAATGGTTGCACGAATCAACCATGGCACAGCCAAATAAAGCACGATAAAACCAATCAAAGTTGCGGTCATCGAATATTGAGATATAGCCGAAATTGCGCCATAAATCCCAAGTGCAATCAAACGTCCGATCAGAATTTTTTTCGGTACACCTGTAAAGTCAAAGCGTCGTCTAAAAAATTCAGTATTACCATAAAAATAACGTAGACGGCGTACTTTCGCCCACGGTGCATATAAACTCAAAGTCACAATTGTTAATAAAATATTAACAATCCAGATACCAAAATACTCCATCGCATCGCCATGAAACTTGAAGCGATAAACTCGCCCCTGCGCTGAAGGATTTGAGGTTGTATGACTTGAATGATCAGAGAAAGGGTCGGAGGTTTTCGTTAAATCTAAACCACCTTGGCTTGGAAATGGTGGAGGTATTTGTTCTTGCATAATTATCTCTTATTTTTAATATGTGACTGTCACAAGACACCAAAAGAAGGATTCAATAAAATAAATCAAAATCAGTTTAGCTACTTTTGAACTTAAAATAAACTATACGCATAATGTCATTTAAAATACGATACAGTGAATAAAATAATACAAACTATCTTATTCACTGTATTGGATCTATTCGTTATTTTTGTAATTGCAAAGCATGAAACTGTAAATGTTCATCGATAAAACTTTGAATGAAAAAATAGCCATGATCATAGCCATCATGCATACGTAATGTTAGTTTTTGCCCAACTTTATGACAAGCAGCTTGATAGTTTTCAGGATGTAATTGACTATAAAATTGATCATTTAAGCCTTGATCAATCAGAACCTCACTAAACAAAGCACCTTTATTCAACACCAACTGAGTTGCATCGTGCTTTGCCCATTCAGTTTGATCTGCTCCTAAATAATTTGAAAAAGCCTTTTCTCCCCAAGGACAAGCACTAGGCTCGCAAATTGGAGCAAATGCAGAAACTGAGCTAAATTTCTCAGGATATTTCCATGCTAAAGTCAGCGCGCCATGTCCTCCCATAGAATGCCCCAAAATGCCAATCTTTTGTTCAGCAATCGGGAATTCTTTCATTAACAAAGGATATAATTCTTTGATTAAATAAGACTCCATTTGAAAATGTTCAGCCCAAGGTTGTTGTATTGCATCTAAATAAAAACCAGCACCTTGACCAATATCCCAAGAATCGCCCTGTTCTACGTCATCACCACGTGGCGAAGTATCTGGACTAATTAAAATCAGCCCCAACTGCGCAGCCAAACGCTGTGCATGTGCTTTAATCACAAATGTTTCTTCGGTACAGGTTAAACCTGCTAAATAAATCACAGCAGGACATTTTTGTATTTTTAATGCTTGTGGCGGTAAAAAGACCCCAAACTTACTGACTTGCTTTAAAGATTTGGAAGTTGTTTGATAAATTCGTTGTTCGCCATCAAAACACTTATTTTTTTGTAAAAGTTCCATATCATTTCCTATCCTATTGTGTGGTTACAGGAATTACCTGAGCTGTTTTTTTCTCATGGCTATTCATATGTTCTACATCAACAACGGCTTGTGAATTAGTTTGAGGAAATAAATGTTGCTCAAGCTGTGGTAAAACTAATTCAATATTTTTCCCCATCACCCATTGTGGTTCAGAAGGCTCAAAACCTTGAGCACTTTCCCATTTTCCAACAGTTTCGGCTGCTTGTTGAAACGCGGCTTTGAGGGTTGTTTGCTCACGCATTGCCTGATCGAAAAACGCTCGACCAAAATATGTATAATCTGCTTCATTTGAACAGCCAAATGAAGCACGATCTGCTGCCGATGCAGTAATAATTAAAGTATCAGGTGCTTGTAAAGCAGGAATAAAACTCCCTGAATAACATGCAGAAATAACGATAACTTTCCAACGAATCCCCGATTTATCTAGGGTATCTCTTAACCATTTTGGATCAACATCATTTAAATCTAATGGATCATTTTCCATTTCAAATTGATTTTGCAAGCCATGCGATGTCATATATAAAAATAACACATCACTTTCACGATTCATTTGCTGTCCAATACGACGTAAAGCCAGCTCCATACTGGTTTTAGATGCTAAAGGAATCGTGGTACGTGTAGAAGGGTTATTAATCAGTTCAATCGAACGTCCAAAGGTACCAAAACGTGTATCGAACTGCTCTTTAATCCGTTCGATTTCATATTTAAATACATCTTGATAACCCACACCTGCTACACCAAGAAAATACCAATGTGTTTGTGCAAACTCGCCATATTGAATTTGATCTAAAGCTTTATTTAAAACACGACTTTGCGCATAAAAAGCATTTTCTGCAAAAGTTGCAGGGCTTTCTTCAACCTTCCAAATCGGTTGATCTTTGACTGACATTTGCCAAACAACTAAAGTAAATAAAGTTGCCAACATAATGAGCGCACGTTCCCACCATGGCCATTGTAATTCACGTGCAAAAACCCAAACAACAGCTAAACTTTGCCAAACAAAAAGCACCATAAAAATAATGGGCAAATAATCATAAGTAAAATCAGGTAAATATTCTAAAGAGCCTAAAAACTGAATAAAACTTTGCAAAAATGCAATATGTGTATCTAAAACCAACCATAACAAGGCGGGTACTAACATTAAACGTGGGTTTTCAGTACGTTGTGATAGAAAAATCCCGACAATTAAAGCAATAAAAGGCCATAAAGCGTAGCTAATTAAACCTTGTCGATTAAAAACACCGCCATCTCCAGCAACTAACCAACTAAATAAACTGTTTGCACAACCACCCAAAACTCCCCAAAAAATCAACTGTAATATTGAAGGACGTACAATTTGTAAAGACTTACGTGACCCTAAAAATAACCAAAGTCCCGCACGCTGATTACTTTTGAAATCATGCCAAAAATTAATTGAGGGTTTGAGGTCTATCATAAAGATTCTATAATTGCAGGTGACTTAAATCAGCATAGCTAGTTTATGCTTGCTTAAAATATTATCAATGTGTATTTCAACTATATACCAATTTTCTGATGTTTTTTGAGGCAGTTACCAAACTCCCCCAGAAGTGACCAAGTGACTGAGCTAGACATTGAAATAAGCGTCAAAACGACAAGCATCGCCTTGCCATTGATGGTTAGGTTGTTGATCGTTTAAAAATACAGCAAGCCTTGGTCTTTTTACCACAACTCGCTTCGCAATATCTTGTGCTAAGACTAAAAGATGATCTCCTAAATCCATCTCTCCATCTTCAGGCAATAATAAATGCAACAATTGCATTTGTTTTTTGACTTGTGCTTGCTTTTTTACAGCTTGTTGATTTTGATCACGCTGTGGAAACATTGGATCTAGATAGATAACATCGACATGATTATTTTGATCAATTTGCTGTTGTAAATAATCGCCAGAGTCAGAAAAAACCAAATGAATCCGAGCAACAACTTTTGCTAAAAATGGATCATTTTCAGCTTGTGCTTTGCTGTCTTCCAGTAAGGTAAATAAAATAGGGTGACGCTCAACTAAAGTCACCTCAGCCCCTAAACTCGCCAATAATAAACTATCATGACCTAAACCTGCTGTTGCATCCAAAAGCTGAGGCTTTTCAGATAAATTACAAGCACGTGCAATCATTTCCGACTTTAAACTCGCACGTTTTAAACGTGGAATTTCGGCTTTCCAATCAGGCTGCATTTTCATGCCATTCGCACATAAACTCAGTCCTGACTCATCTACACATAAAGCAATTTCTGGATTTAAACGAAGAAAGCGAGCATTTAACTTTTCAATCACTTCAATATTTACCAACACTCCACGTAAAGAAAGCACAGACTGGTAAGACTGTGCTTTCTCAAAAAATGCGGTTTCGGTAAATAAGCGAATTTCGCTTACCATAATTTCCAACCTGTTAATGCAAATAACAAAATAATCAAACCTGATGCAATACGATACCAAGCAAAAACCATGAAATCACGCTTCGCCACATAAGCAACGAGAACTCGAATCAAGATCAAAGCTGAAACAAAAGAAACCAATGTACCAAAAGCCAATACAACCCAATCTTGAGTACCTTGGAATACATGATAACTTTGATATAAATCAAGCAGCCCTGCACCCACAATGACAGGAATACCTAAGAAAAATGAAAACTCAGTCGCTGCTTTACGTGATACACCCAACATCATCGCGCCAATAATCGTTGCACCTGAACGTGATGTACCCGGCACTAAAGCTAACACTTGGATTAAACCAATATAAATGGCTTCTTTAATAGAAATATTTTCAACTTCTTGTGCATTTACTTTCGGTGGATTTTTCTCTACCCACCAAATGATTAAACCACCAATAATCAAGCCAAGCGCAATTGAAATATCATTAAATAAATATGCTTTTACTGTCTGACCAAATGTGAGCCCAACCAGCATAATCGGGATCGAAGCAAGAATTAAACTAATTCCTAAATGGCGACCTTTAGGTTCACCAGAAACTAGCCCTGTTGCCGCTCCCCAAAGTTTTGCCCAATATTCATAAATAACGGCTGCAATCGCCCCCATTTGAATTGCGATGACAAAAACATCACTTTTTTCTTTGGTCCAAAAATTCATTAATTCTGATGCAAGAATTAAATGCCCTGTACTTGAGATTGGAAGGAATTCTGTGATCCCTTCAACAATTCCCATAATCGCTGCTTTTAAGAGCAGTAAAAGATCCATATTCAATCCTAAAAATTAAGGTTTACCTTGTTCTGGAATTTTTTTCCACGCATCATCACGCAAATAAACAGGCAATGCTAATTCAGCACTCAGCCAATCTTGTTGTAAAGCTTGCTGACGTGCGATCGTTGCAATATCTTCAGCATTCGCAACTAAACCTTGAAATTCTATTGCATCAGGCTTAACTAAAGCTGAACCAGAACCCACCAAGGTAAATTTTTGATAGTCAGAAGCTTGCTGATAATCTAGTAATTTTTCTTCATCTACAAGTTGCATAATGTTATTTTCATTTAAACGAAAACTTGCCATATAGACTTCTTTCATACGTGCATCAAGCACAGCAGAAACCTCAGCTAAACCCAATAAACGATAAGCTGCTTGTGCTAAAGCTTGTAAAGTAGATACAGGAATCACAGGAATATCATTTGCCCAAGCCAAAGCCTGCGTGACTGCGGCATTAATACGTACACCACTAAATGAGCCAGGACCACGACTAAAAGCAATAACAGTTAAATCAGAATTTTGCGTTTGTGTTTGCTCAAAACCTTGCTCTATCATTGGCAAAATGGTTTGAGTTTGTGCCTTTGCCCGCGTATCAAGTTGAAAAAAAAGTGTTTTAGTTTCATCAACTATCGAAACGGAACACTGCTCATTGGCAGTTTCCAATGCCAGCAATTTCATGCACAATTAACCTATCTTAAAAATGCTGACTATAATACTCCACTCATTTACTTCGTGCGACCATTTCTGTCCAGATTCATTGATCTGACATAAAAAACCAAGTCAAAACTTGGTCTAATCTGCATCCATCTATTGCGTGATTGCATACAGTTAAAAATGTACTTCTTCTAAATTTACAAAATCTTGAAAATGTTCAGCATAATGCATCGCACTCATTTTCAAACGAATCTCAGCCTGATCATCTAAAGTTTTAATCACACGAGCAGGAGAACCAACCACCAAAGAATTATCAGGGATCACTTTACCTTCGGGCACCAAAGCATTTGCACCAATAATACAATTTTTCCCAATCACAGCATGATTTAAAACAACCGCATTAATTCCAATCAAGCTATTATTTCCAATGGTACAACCATGCAGCATCGCCTGATGACCAATTGTAACGTATTCCCCTATATTTAATTCAATACCCGCATCTGTATGTAATACTGCATTTTCTTGTACATTACTAAAATCTCCAATACGAATACAACTGTTATCTCCTCGCACCACTGCACCAAACCATATACTGACTTTTTGCCCTAGTTCAACTTGCCCAATAACCGTTGCATTCGGTGCAACCCAACCATCAAAAGGTACATGTAGCGCTTTTGGAGCATATCCCTTAAATTTATACATCATTTTATGTAATTCCTTTATTTAAAATGTTGCTATTTTTTATTCATTACTCTTGAACGAAAAGTTGGTGAATTTAATAAAAATGGCCAATTTTTTTGATAATTCAAACCATACTGAAATAATGAAATTAAAATACGTGCCGTAAGCCCCCACACAATTTCATTTTCAACTCTTAAACTTGGAAAATAAACGGACTGGTGAGCTAATCGTACCTCATAAGGAATCGGCTGAGACTCCATTAACTTTCTTAAAGGTGCATAAAAAATACGATCAATTTCAGTTGGTTGTGCAATTAATTTCAAATCTGGTGGAATCAAACCAACCACAGGCTTAACAGACATACCACTTTTTGCGCGCTCCATAGGTAAATCACCCAATAAAGTCACTTCAAAAGGATCCAATGCGGTTTCTTCCCAAGCCTCACGTAAAGCAACCACAATATTACTGGTATCATTTGGGTCTCTTTTTCCTCCCGGAAATGACACTTCTCCTGCATGATTTTTTAAATAAGCAGAACGACGAGTTAATAATATTTTTGGATCTTCTTCTTGAGTGATGGCGATTAACACAGCAGCCTGTGCAGGGTAAGTTCGCTTAGCGAAACGTAACCGTTGCTGTAAAACTTGTGTTAATAATTGCTCCTGCATAAAACCTCACTCGCTTTTTTGTTATTTTTACATCATATATGAAATTTCATACAAGGGGCTATAAATGATGCGAAATTCAGAAAATTCAGTTATGCTGAGTCATCATTCATTTTTCAATGAAGCTTATGAGTTTTTGTACAGCCTGTGGACATACAACGATAGAAAAAATTCCTTTGGGTGATCATCAAGTTAGAAAAGTGTGTACCCATTGCGGCACCATTCACTATGTAAATCCTAAAGTGATTTGTGGCGCCCTTGCACTTTGGGAAGGTAAAGTTTTACTTTGTCGTCGTGCCATTGAGCCACGCTATGGACTTTGGACATTACCTGCGGGTTACATGGAGTTATTTGAAACCATGGAACAAGGTGCAGCACGTGAAACTCGCGAAGAATCTGAAGCTGAAATTGAGATTGAACAACTTTACTGTATGTATAATATTCCACGTATTGGACAAATTTATGTTCTATTTAAGGGAAATATTAAAGATGGGCAGTTTGGTGCAGGCGAAGAAACGATAGAAAGCCGTTTATTTGCAGAAGAAGATATCCCATGGAATGAACTTGCCTTTCCGAGTGTAGAAAGAACGCTTCGTCATTACTTTGCTGACCGAAAAAACAATCAATTCCAACTACATCTAGAAACATTAGGCTCACGTTTAGATCATACTGGCTAAACACCTTATACAATATTTGCAAATAAAAAACCATCTCGAAAGATGGTTTTTATTTCAAACGATAAGCTAATTATTGCTTAGTCAAAATTTTATAACAGCTTGGTAACTCAACGCCCAAAGTACCACTCGCACGTGCAGCTAAAGCTTTTTGTGCATCGCTTAGTTTATCTTTATGTGCTGCGTTATAAACTGTTTGATAAACTGAATGCATATTTGCCCATTGTGCTGTAATCGCTTTATCGCCTTCCCAACCTGTAATATTAATCCCACGATCTGTTGTTTCATCGGCCAATAAACGTTGTAAATTCAAACGGACACCGCCTGGAATAAGAGTCCCATCACCACCAACGGAAGTACTTGGTAAATATACGATCGCATCATTTAGTCCTAATAAAGCACCGTCTAGATTACCAAAAATAGGGTTCGCTAAAATCATACGAATCGTGATTGATTTGTCTGGATCTGTAGTCGTATAGTTTGCGGCACCCGTTGTACCAATTCGATACTGTTGAACGCCTGTTGTTTCATCTTTATAGGTAGAAGCATTCACATTTGTACATTGATCTGAGGCTAAATTATTTGCTGTAGCATTTGGACCAATATTGGTACGAATATCACCATGTTCATCAATAACAATACCCAACTTCACAGGCGCAATCGTTTTGTCTGTAAAGTTAAATACAATATTGGCATATAGCGGGAAAATATATTTTTCACCTGTTTTTACAGTATTCACTGTACGGAATACTCGTTTATCTAAATATGTTGCAGGGTTTGACTTATAGACATCAATCGTTCCAGCAAAACTCTCATTATTTAAAGTTTGACGCCATTTTCCATATACTGTTTCATCTGCAGGTTTTGTTGAAGTTCCTGTCACACGCTCATACATGTCCGCCGTACCAGCGATATTTGTGCCATTTGCCAAAGCACCCTGCGTTAACTCTAAAGTGTCTGTATTACTATTGGCTGTTTTAAAAATAAATGGTTTTGTGATTTTATTACTAAACTGATTGAGTAAAGCGCCTTGGGCATCTGCATTTAGCTTTTTAGGCTCAGCTTGAGTTAACAAAAAGTATTTTAATATTGAAGAACTAATTTGATTTTCAGTATTCGTATTCACTGGAATACCTGTCCATTGGACAGTATATCCTGTGGTATAACCTTGACGTGTTGTTAATAAATATAAGTTTGCAATTGACTCTTTTTTACTATTGGTCAGGCTTGCTCCACTAAAACCACGAATATCAACATTACTACCCGTAAATGTTAAGAAGTTAGTGGTATAAACGCCAACCTGATTTTGTTTAACTAAACGCTCTGTCACATCTTGGGCACTTGCTGCATTTACTTTTTCAACATCCATCCATGGCTTAATAATTTCAGCATAAGTGCCATTTGATAAATTTAGTGCAACAACATCTGATTTAATATTTCTTAACTTTTCTTTTATGTCTTTAGACAAAGTAATCGGTTGTATATCACCCACAATATTTGCATCTTGTGTTACACCAACAGTCTGTAAAATACGCACCAGCGCGGTCATCACTCGATATGTTTCATCGTTAGCATTACTTGTTACAGCCGCTTTCCCTGTCATTGCACTCGCTAAATCTAATAGACTAATTTGTGCAGGTTGACCATTTATTTTTAATGGACGTATTTTTGCTAGGTCTACAGTACCTAAAGATATTTTATTAGCAGACTCAACACCTTGAATATAAAAGCTCACTTTATCTGTAGAAGGACAAGCTCCCATTGCCACACTACTGACCAACTCAGTCACAAAATGGTTATTGGTGTCACTGCTACAATCAAAGTTTAAACCAGCAACAGGATAATCAATAACAAAAGATTGACATTTATTTGTACTGGTCTCTTCACATCCATTTGTTGATGTCGCCACACCTTTATTTGGATCTTCATGAATCGTGGCACTTTCACCACCGCCACAAGCTGTCAATGCTGCAACTAAACCAGTTAATGCAAAAGGGAGTATAAAATTTTTTTTCATTGTTTAATCCTTACTGAATAACACTCAGCTTAATTTGTCCTTGATTTGTTAATTCACGATCTTGAATATCAATAGCTTCTGATAAAGGCGTCATAAATAAGTAATATGCTGAATTTGGCTTTTTCAGAATACCTTCTAAAGAAGAATACTGTGTTGCACTTTCATTTTGCTCATCATTCTTAAACCCACTTACGCCTTCAACAACACAACCTTTTTCATCTAAAAAAACCACCAAAGGCCAATAGTAACTTGGCTTTTTCTTTGAAGATGCATATGAGGAAAATAAAATATTCTCAATATTCGTATCTAACTTTACAACTTCATATGCAAAATTTTCTTTGATCGGAGCAACTGGAAAAAAGCTGACTTCCTGATTTTTCAAAGAAATTGTTTTTGCTTTATCTATCTTTTTACCTGAAAAACAAGACTGTTCTAAAGTCTGGATCA
Organism: Acinetobacter sp. R933-2; assembly: GCF_030325485.1. Lineage (NCBI taxonomy): Bacteria > Pseudomonadati > Pseudomonadota > Gammaproteobacteria > Moraxellales > Moraxellaceae > Acinetobacter > Acinetobacter sp. R933-2. Next base: position 19,160 of record NZ_JACAIJ010000004.1, on the reverse strand, counting down.
CTTCATCTTTAGGTAATCGATAATAAGTTGTAGCTAATGCAATGGCTTTATGTTCTTTGTGTTTTGGTTGACGAATTTTATCAAGTAAAGATTGGCTTAACCCTTTTTGTCTTTCAACAGTTTCGAAACGTCCTCCTGCCATTGCTCCCGTTTCAGGCATGACATAAAAACGTTTTTTTCTTTCTAAATTAAACTCATGATCTTCTAAATATTCATTATTGACATACTTAACACCATCAATTTCTGTAATATTGGCATTATCTTTAGAAGCTGACACCGTTTTATTGTTTGGTGCAGTTTCTACTTGCTGCTGAGTTACAGGCTGATTTTGAACTGTAACTGAAGTGGATACATTAGACGGAATGACATGATCTGATTGTTTAGGTTTAACGGTTTTTTCAACTTCCTGTATAGCCACAGTTTGTTTTTGTTCCGCTTTAATCTCTCTTTTCACTTCTACATTTTTAGCTGTAGTTACAGTCTCATTATTCAGCTTAGCCACTGGAACTGATTCAATCTGCTGTGGTTTTTCAGGCTTTACGACAATTATTTTTTCAGATGGAGAAACCGCTTGCTCTTTTTGAGTTGAGGCTATGGGCTTATGTTCAACCTGAGGTTGAAGCTGCACTTTTTCTTTTTTATCGGATTCACTTGGTTTTTGGACGACCATCGGTCGTCCATCTGGACCAATAATAGTATAAAAGTTAGCAGCATAAGTTACAGATATACAGCTCATCGCTAGAAATACAAAACTTAATCTCATCATGCTAACTCTCTTCTTGTGCAACAACATTACCATCTCGTTCTATAATTAAGACCTAAAATGGTGACTTTGGTATTGGTTTTAATATCTAAACCTGCATAAGGATTTAATAATAAATTATCGACCCCAGTTTGGTTTGCCATACTACTGGTATTCGCAGGAATATTATCTCGGCTACGTAAAAAACCTACAGATAAATCAATATCTGTATCTTCATCAAAACGATAGCCCAATCCTAAACCGAATAATTGTGCATTATTAATAGGAACTAAAGTATTACGTTTATCATCAGGAATTGCACTTGCACGTGGCTCATAACCTGCACGAAGTTTCAGACGATCTGTTGCTGAATACTCAACACCAATCCCCCAACTCCAAGGTGATTTAAATCCTAAAGGAAGTGATAAAGAACTATCTGTTACCTGATTTGATAGTAATTTTGCAATTTTAAGTGCTGAAATTTGACGATCGAATTCAAATTGGAATTTCTCCCATGCTTTGAAATCTGTCCATCCCAAGTCAAAATTCACTTGTAAATCAGGTAAGACCTTATATTTTATCCCTGCTTGAAAATGCGCAGGATATTCTAAATCCATTGCAATTAAGCCAGATTCTGTTGGAGGAATATAACCAGGAAAGCCTAAAATAGCAGCTAAAATTTGCCCTGTTGCAGAAGAGTTCAAACCTTTAATTAATTCACGAGGTGCATTGGCATTATCAATAAAATATTTACCCTTCATGCGCATTTTTGCTGCACTTTGATAAACCATACCAAAACCAAACTCTTCATTCGGCTCCCACATTAAACCAAGATTATAACTTGGACTTAAACTCTGCTCTAAAGAAACCTCCATCGCAGCAAATTTATTAAATGGGCTAACCGCTTCATTACCATTACAAATACCAAATAAAAGTAAATCTGTAATAACGTTTGAATTTTCTCTAAATGGTGCACAAACAGCTTCATCAACCATTCGTAACACACCAATCATTTCATTTGGGAAACGGAGGTCTGTTTTTAAGGCAATAGCATTATAAGACATCCCAATAGATGCACCGATTGATAACTCATCACTCACTTCATAAGCAATAGATGGTGATAAATATGTAATACGCTCAATCGCAACTTGTTGCCCCATGAAATTACCAGCATTACCATTTTCCGAACCAAAGCCAGCAACCATCGGTGCATAAACAGCCGTTGCATACGTCAACTTTGAACCAGGTGGGTTATAAGAAACACCACCTGTAGGTGCAAGTACAGGCCAACCCGCACCTAAATCAACAACTTTTTTCAAAATTGGAATATATAAACTGGCATATTCCACATCACCTTTTACAGAGCTCTTATAATCCGTACATAAATTTGACTGATTATCTGGCGTATCATTACAAATTAAAGGATCATCAGAATAACCAAAAACGTTATACCCCTGAGGTGCAGAAAACTCTCGTTGCACATCAAAGTTAGCAACAATGCCTTGTACATCTGTTTGCAAACCCTTGAGCTTAGTTAACGCAGCAGGGTTAAAGTGAATTGCACTAATACCAGGAGGGTCAGCAGTAACAGCGTTCCCCATGGATAATGAACGAATATCTACAGATAAGTTCAAACCTAAATGTGCAAAAACTTGAGTTGAACAACCCGTTAAGAAAATAGCTGTAACTAACGGGCGTAAGCGTGGGTATTTCATACCACCTCTCCATTAGCTCGCTTTTTTCTTACCGAAACCTAAAATATCTAGTGGGAATGATAGACCTAGAGAAATATCAGGTGAATCTTCAGTTAAACCAATTCCTAAAGTACCATTTACAATCGTTTCTGGTGATACACGTACACCTAAAGCAATCGAGAACATACCACTCGATTGATCTGCTGCTTTATAAGATTCGCCATTGGTATAAGTAAACGATGTATTTGTATTGAAGGTTTGTTGATATGACATCGTCATAGAAACATCGTAGTTAAATGAATAAGCAAATCCGAAGGAGAAACCACCCGTAATCCCTGGTTCAAATTCATCTAAAATACGTGCACCACCATCACCACCACCACGCACTTGATTTAACCCCGTTTCTTTAAAACCATAGTTACCTGAAACGGAGGCAAATAATACGACTGGATCTATATATTTACGGGTACTCGCACCAACACCAACCGAGTAATATCCCTTACCTGTTGACAATTCTTTGTTTGGATTAATTTCGTATGGGCTATCGCCTGTTTTAGTTGATAGATTTCCAAATAAAATCAGTGGTAAACGACCCGCTTTTAATGGAAAAGGTTCCCAACGTGCGCCAAAGTTAATATCACCTAAACCCGCAGCAGTGGTATCTTTAATATTATTTGACTTAGCAACAAAAGGTAACGATGCACTAAAAGTTAAATTATCAAGTACGCCATATTGTGCTGTAAATGTATTGGTAATGGTATGGCTTGCATCTTCATCTATACGGAGTTGATATAAATCACCATCATTCATTGCAGCATTAATCTGCTGATCACGATAATATGAATAATCTAAATCATAAAAAGCTGAAATTTCACCTTTTTTAATTAATGAATATTGTCTTTCATTTGATGTAAATACTTCTTGCAAGTTTGTTTCTTGAGTTGCATCACCCTCTTTCTGCTGTAAAGCATTAGCCGCTTGAGTGCCAGCAGATGGTACCAGTGATGGTGTAGCATCTTTATCAATTTCGACTTTATCAGAAACTGGGGCAGCTTGTGTTGTTGCAACTTCTGCCACTTTATCTTGAGGTAAAGTCGCATCTGTGCTTGCAGTAGCAACTTGATCATTTACCTCACTGCTTTGAACAGTCTCTGCTGTTTCTGAAGCATTGTCGGCTTCTGCTGCATATACTCCACCTATCGCAAGTTGAATACTAACGGCTAGTAAAGTTCTTCTCATCCAGTGATTATTCATTTTATTCCTACCTAAAAGTGTGATTATTTAAATTTTTTCTAATCTGCTTTTACTTACGTTTATAATATAGTCGCATGAATGATGTAATTGGCTGACCTTGTGTCTCTGAATTATCACCACGGTCAATGACTCTACGCATTGTAGATGCCTTATCTGCTATTTTATTAATATAATCATATGAATATTGCATATCAACAAGTGCATATCGATTAATTGTAGCATCTTCAACATGTCGTAAATCAGCATCCTGCAAGGCTAAAAAATCTTTCTGCTGATCTTTAGGCACATTAATTAAGAATAATGTATTATTTTCCCAAATGTCTTTAAAACGATTTTCATCGAAGCTAATATTCCCTAAAGCAGGGTCGGCGACATAAACTCGACCATTTTTATACGCCTTAAAGACAACAAAATGTTTAAAACCTGCATATGAAATTGGCACGATTGCTGGCTGTTGTTGTTTGACTAAGTCTGAGAACTCACCCTTATAGCCACCACTTTCAATGCCAAGCGCAGAAACAAAACGCTTCATATCTAATAGTGAAAAACTACGACGTTCTACGATTCGATTATATTCGCCGTATCGTAATAAACCTTCCATTGTCTGCTGTTCAGTAAGATTCGTACCAACATATCCATTTAATAATGTTGTTAATGCTGCTGATCCACAACTATAGTCATATGCCTGACGGACAATGCCACGAAATTGATTTTCTAAGGCAGGTTTTATTTGAACCATCTCACGATGATTTCGAGAAAAAGAGGCATTACGAGGATCGGCAAGCTCTGTATAGTACACAGCATCGGTTGGTTTTTCTTTGATATCTAATGCATGGCTGGCAAAATAGTATATTAATGCCGAACCTAAAGTAATCTCTAACATATTCTTAAACTATTCAAGTATCGGCAAATAATTGCCTGAAGTGTTAATTTTATTTTTAGAGTGAACACTCTACTTCCATGTGCTTTTAAGATACCTGTTTTTTCAAAAAAAAACAGCTTTTTTTTACTTTTGTTTGATTTGATCATTTTGTTAAAAAAAAACGCGTGAAATTCACGCGTCTTTTTAAATCAGATCAGATTAGTGACCAGAAATTGTGATTACAGCACCTGCATTTGCAGCACCTGCACCATTAAATACTTTCAAACCAGAGATTGCAACATCACCGATTGAGCCAGAACCAGTACCAGTACCTGGAACAGCTGCTGTAGCGCCCGATTTAGGTACAAAACCTGTACCACCACCTAACACAACTTGTTTGATATAAATATCTGTACCTGCTGCATTTTTAAGAGCAGTAATTGCTAAACCTTCTGGTTTTACAGCAACATCTGCATCTAAAGCAAGATCAGTACTACCCGTATCATTTAACTTAATGCCACCTAGAACAATATAACCACCATTTGCAGCATCTTTAATTGCTAGGTCGTTAATCTCTAAACCACCAGTCATTGCACCGTCTAATTTGATCATTGCGCCTTGTGGCGTATTACCTAACTGGATATTTGCAGCCAATTTACCAGTTTTAAGTGATAAACCACTTAAAATTTCAGCGCTACCTGTACCCGCTACATATGCACCCGCAGCACCAGTTGCATCATTAACTTCGATTTTACCTAGATCAATTGTTAAACCAGAAACTTCTGCAGCAACGTTTAGGAAAGGACTACCTGCACCACCATCTGTGTCAATTGTGATATCTGCTAAGTTATGAGAAGCCAACAAAGATGCAGCATTAGCACCAACAACAACATTATTTAGTGTAATTGCACCTGTTGTACCTGTACCACCAAAACCAGGATCACCAGCAGCACCTTTAGCAGCTAAACCATCGCCATCAAAAACATGTAATTTATCAATTTCAATTTTTGAAATACCAATACCAATTGAAATACCATCTTGACCAGTTGTTGCGCTTAATGCTGCATCATCCATAGCTTGCATAGCCATTGCATTCGAACTGATTGCTACCGCAGAAACTAAAGCAACTTTAGTAAATAATTTCATCTGTACTCTCCCAAGAGCATTTTTTTTCATTTTTAACCACTCGCCGTCGCTTCACGTTGTTTTTGTTTTTTTACAACAGAAACTTTCTTCCTTGAGTAGTCCGATTTGCACTATTAAATTAACCTTATGTTATTTTTTGTTCAATAGTTGTTTATCAAAAAACAGTAATTCCCGATAAACGGCGTTTTTGTGACTCAGTGTACAAAAAATATCGTATAATCATAGCACCTGTTCTATTAGTTTTAAAGATGCTAACTCAATCAATTTTCAGTATAAATTTGGATATTCAGGAACTTACACCTGCTGATATTTTACAACGGCTAAATGAACTATTTGGTTGTGTTTATCTTGAAGATGATCATCATCCTGTTATTGCTTTTTTGCCTCAACAATATTTACTGCATCAATCTGGACATTATACTTATTTTGAGCGTACAGAAAGCTTTAAATATATAGAAAAACAAAAAAAATCAAATATTTATGAATGTATAAAAATTACACCAACCGTGTCAACTAAACAAACAAAAATAGGCTTTTCAGGTGGCTATATTGGCTTTATTGACTATAATTTTTCAGCACAACAAAATATAAACAATCAATATAAATCTCAACCTAATTTATTTTTAGGTCAATATTTAAGTTATTTAAAATACCATCAAGGACAATGGACTTTTTATAGTCAAGAAGATAATCCTCAAAGGATATTAGATATATTAAAATCTAAACTCAATATTTACTCTCATCCACCTACAGGATTTAAATTAAATACATTATGTATGGCAAAATGGACTAAAAATGAATATATTCAAGCTTTTGAAAAAATACAAAACTATATTAAAGCAGGTGATTGTTATCAAATAAATTTAACCCAAGCGTTTACTGCAAAAGCTCAAGGTACATTAATTGATACTGCTAAAAAATTTTGGCAATTAACGAATGCGCCTTACTCTGGTTATTTAAAAATAGATGATTTTGAATTATTGAGTTGTTCACCTGAATTATTTATTGAGTTTGAGGATAATCATAAAATTTTGACTAAACCCATCAAAGGGACGATGCCACGTTATGATGATCCAATTTTAGATGAGCAGTCTAAGAACACGCTCATTCACTCTAAAAAAGATCAAGCAGAAAATGTCATGATCGTGGATTTATTACGTAATGATTTGAGTGTTTATGCAGAAACAGGCTCAGTGAAAACACCGAAATTATTTAATATTGAATCATTTAACCAAGTTCATCATATGGTGAGTGAAATTACTGCAACCTTAAAGCCTGAAGTCAACCCTTTTGATGTTTTGATGTCTGCGCTTCCCGGTGGCTCTATCACAGGTGCCCCAAAAATTCGTGCAATGCAAATTATTGAAGAGTTAGAAAGTAGTCCACGTGGTGCATATTGTGGTTCATTGGGTTATTTTAATTTTGATGGAACAGGTTCATGGAATATTTTAATTCGTTCTATTCAGAAATATCAGGATCAGGTCTCTATCTGGGCAGGTGGAGGGATTACCATCGCATCGGATTGTGATGCGGAATATCAGGAATGTTTTGACAAAGTTTCTGCATTACTGGATTTACTCAACACATGGTACTCACCTGAAAATTCAAAAGAAAAAAGCGAATCCTAAGATGCACTTTAAGCCCCTCTTTTGAAAAGAGGGGTTTGGGGAGATTCCTAATCAACCTAAAATATCATTTTTCAAGGTATCAACAAGACGTTGGTTTTGTTCGTCTGTACCAATGGTAATGCGTAAGAATTGATTAATACGTGGCTTATTGAAATAGCGCACAATAATGCCTTGCTCACGTAATTTACTCGCCAACTCACCCGCATCATCGCTTGGCGATGTCGCAAAAATAAAATTCGCTTTAGAAGGCAAAACCTTAAAACCCAGATCAGTCAGTTGTGCAGTCAACTTGTCACGACTTGCAATCACTTTTTGGTTTTGTGCTTCAAAATAGGCTTGATCTTCAAATGAAGCCACTGCAGCAGCAATGGCAAAACGGTCAATTGGATAAGAGTTAAAGCTATTTTTTACCGCTTCAAGTGCCGCAATCAAATGCGGCTGTGCGATTGCAAAACCAACCCGTAAACCTGCCAATGAACGTGACTTAGATGTAGTTTGACACACCACCAAGTTATCGTATTTTTCAACTAATGTTACCGCAGATTCTGCACCAAAATCGACATAGGCCTCATCAATCACCACCACCCGATCAGGGTTGGCAACAAGCAATTCTTCAATTTTAGTTAAAGGCAATGCAATACTGGTCGGCGCATTTGGATTGGCAATAATCACGCCACCATTTGCTTGTTTATAGTCAGCAATATCTATTTCAAAATTGTCATTCAATGCAATCTGTTTGCTGTTGACAGCAAAAAACTGACTATAAACTGGATAGAAACTATAGCTGATATCTGGGCTTAAAATCGGTTCATCACGGACAAAAAATGCTTTGTAAATATGAGCCAGCACTTCATCTGAACCATTGCCCACAAAGACATTTTCCACAGCAACGTTTTGCTGTTTGGCAATGGCTTGTTTTAATACACTAGCATCTGGGTCAGGATATAGACGTAAAGCATCCGCAGAGTTTTCCAAAACCGCCTGTACTGCTGCAACCACTTTTGGCGATGGTGGGTACGGATTTTCATTGGTATTCAGTTTCAATAAGTTCTGAATTTTAGGTTGTTCACCCGGTACATAAGGTTCTAACTTACGTACTGATGGGCTCCAAAAACGCATTTGTTCAGGTGTGATATTTGACATTTTATTTTCTCAATATTCCCTCTCCTTCCAGGAGAGGGTTAGGGTGAGGTCTTTTAACACCCTCTCCTGAGTGTGTTTTAAAGTATAACTTTAAAATTCAGCGCAAGTGAGGGTTAGGGAGAGGTCAATTGATGCCAATCCTATTTTAACTTTAGTAAAAGAATTAGTTTCCCCTCATCCCCGAGAGAGGGACATTCATTTCTAAATGGATAAGGGATTTAACTTATTTATAACGATAACGCGCAGATCTCGCATGTGCATCCAGATTTTCCTGTTGTGCAAGAATATCCGCTGTTTTGGCAAGTGATTTCACCCCTTGCTCAGAACACATGATCAAGCTTGAGCGTTTTTGGAAATCATAGACGCCAAGTGGTGAAGAGAATCGTGCTGTGCCCGATGTTGGCAATACATGATTTGGACCTGCACAATAGTCACCAATCGCTTCAGGGGTATAGCGCCCCATGAAAATCGCACCGGCATGACGGATCTGTTCCGACATTTGCTCGGCTTCATCCAGACATAACATCAAATGTTCTGGAGCAACCTGATTAATCAATGCCTCACCTTCCGCACGGTCTTTGACCAATATCAAAGCACCTCGATTTTCAATTGAAGTTCGTGCAATTTCAGCTTTTGGCAATGCTTCAAGATGTTCTTCGATGGCTTGCGCAACATCATTCAGCAACTGTTCATCAGGCGTAATAAATACTGCTTGTGCAACGGTGTCGTGCTCCGCTTGGGACAATAAATCCATAGCAAGCCATTTGGCGTTATTTTCACCTTCTGCATACACTAAAATTTCAGAAGGTCCTGCAATCATGTCAATACCGACCTGACCAAACACCGCACGTTTAGCAGCAGCGACGAAACGATTTCCCGGACCTGTAATTTTATCGACCTGAGGAATGGTTTCAGTGCCATAAGCCAAAGCAGCAACAGCTTGCGCACCGCCAATCGTAAAGACACGATGCACGCCAGCCAAATGTGCTGCAGCAAGCACCAATGGATTTAATTCACCATTGGGCGCAGGTACCACCATAATAATTTCTTTTACACCTGCCACATGTGCAGGTACAGCATTCATGAGTACTGAAGATGGATAAGAAGCCAAACCACCCGGTACATAAATTCCAACCCGATCAAGTGGAGTGACTTTTTGACCCAATGTGTTGCCTAAAGCATCGACATAAGTCCAGCCATCCTGCTTTTGTGCTTCATGGAATGAGCGAATACGATCGGCTGCCATTTCCAATGCTTCACGTACTTCTGTGCTTAAACCTTCAAATGCAGCTTTCAGTTGCACTTGTGACAGTTCTAAATCTGAAAATTGATGCGCTGGATGTCGATCGAACTGTTGAGTGAGTTTCAGTACATGTGCATCACCATGATGGCGTACATCTGCAATAATTTGGTCTACTGTTTTTAAAAGCTCAGGATCACTCACTGTTTCAAAAGCCAACAAATCAGCAAAGTCTTGCTTGAAGTTCGGCTCTTGAGTCGATAAACGTCGCATCAATTTACCCACAAGGTTATTTAAGAAAGATTTAGTTTACCTTGTTTTCATACGCTTGTGGGCGAGATAACATCATCAATTCTATTTAGCTTAATCAAAAAGTTTGATGAACAATCATACACATGATGCGATTGCCGATTTAGGTACTGACATCTGGATGGTCCCAATCACTTTCCGCTTGGATTAACCAATTCAATGCCCCATGTCGTTCAACAACAACTGAGGCGTTTAAATTTGCAGGGGCTTTTTCTTGCTTTAGACGAGCATTCACACATGCCCAATCATAACGATAAATCAAATCCGCCTGATCTAGAATTTCTTCAATGTCACGTAACTGAACTTTTGCCATAAATTCATCAAAGCTTTTGACAGAAACCACGGCTTGAACGGCAAAATCACAATCCACTATATTTTCAGGATAATTCAATTCATCGACAATACCCAAAGCCCACAATAAAACCCAATAGGCTTCGTATTTCCAGACCATATTGACAATATCTTGTTCTGAAACATGACGGTTTAAAATAGCCTGTTCTTTTTCAGTTAAGACTTCGAATACTTGCATCTTTTTTAAAATATCCAATACAAATGTCTGTGTTTCATCATCATATTGATTATTATTGAGATCACAAGCGACTTGAATCACCCATAAACATGCAATGGCTCTTTTGGCAATACTTTCTACACTTCGTATCTGAACATCAGCGGCAGATTCAATCACAGGCAACCCATCAATATAAGGAATGTCATGCTGCTTAAGTATTTCAATGGAATGTTCTTTTCGTTGTTGTGGTGTTTTCATTGTGATCCTTTATTTGAATGAGTTGTTTTCATATAGATTGTTTTTTAATATACGTTGCTTTTGATGTAAATTGCAGCCCTTAAAATGAACGATTTATTTCATTTTCGCCAATATTTTAAACTATAAAAAAACCGCCCTTTTGGGCGGTCATTTACACTTAAATCTATTTAAGCTTTTTTCGCATTTTCACGTTCTTCAACGGCTTTTTCAAGCTGAGCAAGAATTGGGTTCAATAACGTTTGTTTGCGCTTAAAGCTGGCTTTATTAACAATCAAACGTGAAGATACTTTACAAATCTCTTCCAAAGGCTCTAAACCATTGGCACGTAAAGTATTTCCAGTATCGACCACATCGACAATGTAATCACCTAAACCCACCAATGGCGCAAGCTCCATTGAACCGTAAAGTTTAATTACATCGACTTGCTCACCAAGGCTCGCATAGTATTGACGAGTTAAATTGACATATTTAGTGGCAATTTTTAAACGACCTTTAGGACGTTCCATACCAACTTTACCTGCGGTCATCAATTTACAGTTAGCAATTTTAAGATCTAATGGTTCATAGACATTTTGTGCGCCATGTTCCATCAATACATCTTTACCTGCAACACCAATATCTGCCGCACCATTTTCTACATAAGTCGGTACATCTGAAGCACGTAAAATCAAAATACGTACATGCTTATGTGTCGTTGGAAAAATTAACTTACGAGATTTATCTGGATCTTCTAATAAGTTGATTCCAGCGGTTTCTAGTAAAGGTAAAGTTTCTTTTAAAATACGACCTTTACTTAGTGCTAAAGTTAAACCATGATCAAAATTGCCCATTACGTCAAAGTTTGGATCATCGTTTCTCATATCGCTCATTAACTTACTCGCTCACTCGCTTAATTTGGGCACCTAGACCTTGTAATTTTGCTTCGATATCTTCATAACCGCGGTCAATATGATAAATACGGTCAATCAAAGTTTCCCCTTCAGCGGCCAAGGCAGCTAAAACCAAAGAGAAAGAAGCTCGTAAATCTGTTGCCATAACAGGTGCAGCAGATAATTTTTCCACGCCTGTCACGACAGCATCATTACCTTCAACCTGAATATTTGCACCCATACGTGCCAATTCAGGTACATGCATAAAACGGTTTTCAAAAATCGTTTCTGAAATGGTGGCAAAACCGCGACCAATGGCATTGACTGCCATGATTTGTGCTTGCATATCAGTTGGAAAATCAGGGTGTGGTAAAGTCTGAAAGCTGACTGCTTTTGGACGTTTACCCATCATATCAAGTTCGATCCAGTCATCACCACGAGTAACTTCTGCACCCATTTCTTCAAATTTATCGAGTACTGATTCAAGCAAGTTTGGATCGGTATGTGTGGTTTTTATTTTACCGCCTGTGATCGCAGCAGCCGCAAGATATGAACCTGTTTCAATACGATCTGCAACCACTGAATATTCACAACCATGTAAGCTTTCAACACCTGTAACCACTAAGGTATCTGTGTCTAAACCTTCAATTTTTGCACCCATTTTAATGAGCATTTGTGCAAGATCAGTGATTTCAGGTTCACGTGCAGCATTGCGAATCGTGGTCACACCGTCTGCAAGTACAGCAGCAGTCAAGATATTTTCAGTACCGCCGACCGTCACCATATCAAAGACGACTTCACCACCTTTTAAACGACCATCAACTTTGGCGTGCACATAACCTGCTTCAACTTCAATTTGAGCACCTAAAGCTTCTAAGGCTTTTAAATGCTGATCGACAGGGCGTGAACCAATAGCACAACCACCAGGAAGTGAAACTTTTGCACTGCCATAGCGCGCTACTAAAGGACCAAGCACTAAAATTGATGCACGCATGGTTTTAACAAGTTCGTAAGGTGCAAACTGATTGTCGAGTGTAGACGTATCCGCAATAACGGTATCGCCTTCATACTTCATGGTGACACCTAAGCCACCGATTAGTTTTACTAAAGTATTAACATCCTTAAGATTAGGCACATTTCTTAAGGTAATGGGCGTATCAGCCAAAATCATTGCTGCTAATAAAGGCAATGCTGCATTTTTCGCGCCCGAAATACGGACTTCGCCTTCAAGTGTTGTGCCACCTGTAATTAAAAACTTATCCATTTATTATTAAGCTCCAAAAAGACTAGCTTTGCGCCATTCTTCTTTAGTCATTGCACGAATTGTTACAGCATGCACTTCACCACTGGCAATGTAAGAGTTAAGTGGTTGATAAACTGCTTGTTGGCGTGCAACAGTACGTTTGCCTTCAAATTGATCATCAACAATACGGAGGTCAAACTTACCTGCTTGTCCACTGACAGCAACTTCAGCATCAGGAAAAGCTGCTTTAAGGATTTCAGTGAGCTGTTCACTATTCATTGCATGACCTCTTTATAGGACTGACAGTGTAAAAACCGAGTATTTTACTATAAACTCATCACAATATTGCATTATCTTGTACAAAAATTATTGATAAAAAAAAGAGGTATATTTCAACCTCTTTTCAAATAAATAAAATGATTAGCTCGGTGCAAATATCGCTTGATAATTTAATTGCATTTTACGATGTCGCTCCAATTGTCTTTTTAATTTATCTGTAAGTTTTGTAATTGCATTATACATATCATCTGCACAGGCTTGTGCAAAGAGTTCCACCCCCGGCAATCGTACAATCGCTTCTGCAATATGATTGGCACTGCCTTTTTTTGATCTTTTATCTAACTGATGATCCTTACTCAGTTTGACCTGCATGCTGTTAACCTGATCGATATGTTTGGTCATTTCAGCAAATTTATTACGAATATTCTCTTCAATTGCAGGCGTAATACTTAAATGATGTCCACGAATTGTAATTTGCATAATTCTATCCCTCTCCTTCTCTCAGGATATGAAATGTCATCACCAAAATGATTGAACTATAACAAAGTAATATTCGTAATGTATTAATTCATCATTTTGGTAACCTATATAAACAAAAAAGAGATTCATTATTTCGTCATAATGAATCTCTAGAATACTCACATTTTAAATTTTAGATCAAGACTTTTCTGTCTGAAGACGATGGAATATGTAACGATTCACGATACTTTGCAACGGTTCGCCTTGCTACATCCACCCCATCCTCTTTAAGCAAATCTGCAATTTTATTATCTGACAATGGCTTACGAGGATTTTCATCGGCGACTAATTTTTTAATTTTTGCACGAATTGCCGTTGAAGAAGCTTCTCCACCCGATGTTGTTCCGACATGACTTGAAAAAAAGTATTTTAATTCAAATAAACCACGTGGAGTGAGTAGAAACTTATTGGTCGTGACACGGGAAACTGTAGACTCATGTAATTCCACTTCATCTGCAACATCACGTAGCACCAAAGGTTTCATTCCTTCTGCACCGAGCTCTAAAAAATCACGTTGATGTTGCACAATACAAGTCGTCACCTTGAGTAAGGTTTTATGCCGCTCATCAACACTTTTAATAAAATTCTTCGCTTCTAGCATTTGATTACGCAAATATTGATTATCATCACTTTGATCAGCACGTTTGATCATGCCTGAGTAAAATGGATTAATACGTAATTTAGGCAAAATATCAGGATTAAGCTGCACATGCCAATGATCATTTTTCTTAGATACAACAACATCTGGAATCTGATAATCAGATTCTTTTTGATCAAACTCTGCTCCAGGATAAGGCTTCAAGGTTTTTAATAAATCCACCGCAGACTTTAATTGCTCAGCATCTAAACCTGTTTGTTTAATCAGTTTATTTAAATCATTACTTAGCAACAGTTCATAATGCGTTAACAAAAGAGAGGCTTCTTTTTTAAACAAAGTTGTATTTGGCAATGCATCTACTTGTACAAAAAGACATTCTGCTAAATTTCTTGCTCCTATCCCCATAGGTTCAAGACGTTGAATATGTTTAAGCACAACAATAACTTCGTCTTCCTCAACCTCTATTTCATAATCCATTTGCTGTAATAAATGCTGTACTGAACTGACAATTTCATCAAGACCCGCATCTAAAAAACCCTTTTCATCTAATGCGTCAATAATGCAATAGGCAATGAGTTTATCAACAGGCGAGAAATGCAATAAATTAATTTGTGCAAGCATATGCTCTTTCAATGAAGCATTGGCATAACGGTTATCTTCCCGATCATCAAATTCAGGACGTTCCATTGCTGTAGATTGGTGTGTATAAATATCATCCCAATTTGTATCTACAGCCAACTCATCAGGTAAATGATCTGCATTTAAACTTTCAGATAACTCATATTCTGGTTGTTCTTGTTTAAGATTTTCTAAACTTTCAAGGTTTTCGTTATTTTCATCTTCAACTTTTTCAAGCAAAGGATTACTATCTAATTGAATTTGGATTTCTTGTTCAAGCTCTAAACTAGAAAGTTGTAATAATCGAATGGCTTGTTGCAATTGAGGTGTTAATGATAATGAGTTTGCAACTTTCAACCCAACCGATAATTTCATCTTGCGACATCCTTAAAATCACATTTCTAATAAGCAAAAATCATGCCTTTTTATTGTTATAGCACAGCAATTCACCTGTTCATAGTAAAAATAGCAGCTCAATCTTCAAAAATTTCAGAAAAATAGTGCATATTAAAATGAATAAGTTTTTATTATCCTTAGTTTTGATAAGAAATTATGCACAGTTTCATCTTTGTTTTATTTAAATCAAGAATAATACTCGATGCAATACATCCGTACCAATTTTACTATATAAAATGAGCATCCACCCCAATCGCTCAGTATCTATTCGTTTTTTGCACAAAATTTATATTGTTTATTACTTTACTTATCATAAATGAACGTATAAAAGTAATGATATAAGAAATATGAAGGATCCTTATTTCTAAATAAAAAGTTTGGCATAAGACGTGCTTTGTTTTTACTGAGCATGATGAATTGACATAAATAAATTGTGATTGGAGTGATCAAAATGAATAAAAACTCAACCAAAGTTTTAACAACGGTTTTAGGTGTCTTAATTGCAGGTGGTGCATTTACTCAGGTTCAAGCAGCCGACACACTTGCAAAAATTAAGCAATCTGGAAAAGTCATCATCGGTTATCGTGAGTCTTCTGATCCAATTTCCTATGTGGTGGGTGGCAAACCTATGGGTTATGCCGTTGACATCTGTAATAATTTTGCAAATGAGTTGAAAAAAACTTTAAACCTACCAAATCTTAAAGTGGAATATAAAGCGGTGACATCGTCAACCCGTATTCCTGAGATGCTTGCAGGCAATATTGATATGGAATGTGGAACAACCACAAACTCTATCCAGCGCCAGCAACAAGTAAGTTTCTCAACCAACTACTATGCAACAGAAGTTCGTATGGCTGTCAAAGCCAATTCTCCAATTAAATCAATCGCTGATCTGAACGGTAAAGCGGTGGTTACGACACAGGGAACAACTTCTGACAAATACATCAAAATGGGTGAAAAAGGCGAAAAAGTCAACGTAAACAACGTTTATGGTAAAGATCACTCAGACTCATTTGCAATGGTTGCGTCAGGTCGTGCTGCTGCTTTTGTCATGGATGATAATATTTTGGCAGGCTTAATCGCTAAATCATCTAACCCTAAAGATTTCAAAGTTGTTGGACCTGTACTTTCATCTGAGCCTTACGGCATCATGATTCCAAAAGGCGATGCTGCCTACAAAGCGATTGCAGATCGTGTGGTTACAGGTATGTGGAAAAATGGGCAAATGGCTGCACTGTACAAAAAATGGTTCTTATCTCCAATTCCACCTAAAAATATTAATATTAATATGAATATGCCAATGAGTTCGTCCTATAAAAACTTGATGGCTAAACCAACAGATGCAGGGATTAAATAGATCATCTCAATTTAAAAAGAACATATGGATCAAAACATTTTAACGGCTTTGATCCATTAACTTCATGAAAAATTAAAATGACAAGGAGCACACATGGCAGTAGGCTCACTTAACTGGACATCATATTGTCTACCTTCAAATGAATATAGTTTAGAGAAAGCCGCGTGGGCAGAATCTATTTGTAAAGCTATTGGGGGCGAAAGCTATTCAGCAGTCGCAGATGCACCAACATGGCTACAACTTCTTGGTTCTGGTGTTTGGACAATGGTCTGGACAGCCGTTGCTGCATTCTTTATTGCTTTTTTATTGGGGTCACTTATTGGTATTCTAAGAACATTACCAAATCAAAAATTAGCATTTATTGGTACTTGTTATGTGGAATTATTTCGAAATATCCCATTAATTGTACAGCTTTTTTTCTGGGCTTTTGTATTTCCAGAGTTACTACCAAAAAGCTTAAGTACAGGCAGCGGTGAAATGGTCAATGGAGGCTGGTGGCAAAACATTCTCAATGATAATCCTGCTGTAATTGGGGTATTTGCACTTGGACTTTATACGGCGGCACGTATTGCAGAACAAATACGTTCAGGGATAAATACTGTTTCTCGTGGGCAAAAAAATGCTGCCTTGGCGATTGGTTTAAATCAAAATCAAAGCTATCGCTATGTCATACTCCCTGTTGCATACCGTATCGTTTGGCCAACCCTGACTTCAGAAGCAATGAATATTTTCAAAAACTCAGCAGTACTCTATGCTTTAAGTATTTTGAATTTCTTTGCTTATACCAAAACCATGCGTGAAGAAACCTCACAAGATATTGTCATTCTCATTCTTTCCACACCTGTATATTTGATCATCACTTATACCATTAAGTTAATCATGGCTTGGATTGAAAAACGTATGACCGTTCCTGGTTTAGGCTCGGGAGGTAAATAGCTATGGATTTTAGTATTTTACAAAACCAAGATGTTCTTCAAACACTTCTTGCTGGGTTTAAATTTACGGTTACAGTCACTATTTTATCGATCATTGGTGGGATACTCATTGGTACGCCCTTAGCTATGATGCGTCTATCAAATAACAAAGTGGCGAGTAACTTTGCAAAAGTATATGTTGATTTCTTCCGTGGCGTGCCACTGATTCAAGTCATTTTTATATTTTACTTTTTGCTTCCCAAGTTTTTTGAGTTTCAGTCAGATACATATTATGGACCTCTCTTTTCTAGTGTAGTGACTTTTGCAATTTTTGAAGCAGCTTTTTTCTCAGAAATTGTTCGTTCAGGGATTCAATCCGTCTCTAAGGGACAGGTCAATGCAGGATATGCACTTGGTTTTACTTATGGGCAAACGATGTCCAATGTGGTACTTCCACAGGCTTTTAGAAATATGTTGCCTGTATTACTGACACAGTCCATTGTGTTATTTCAAGATGTTTCCTTGGTTTATGTGATCAGCGCACCCGACTTCTTAGGCAATGCAAATACACTAGCGAACACATATGGTGCCGAAACTAAAGCAACATTCTACTTGGTCGTTGCAATCGTTTATTTCTGTATCTCCTTTGCGCTTTCAAGACTCGTAAAGCGTTTACATCAAAAAATAGCAATAATTCGATAATTGGAGAATCAATATGCCAATGATAGAAATACAACAGATCTCAAAATGGTATGGAGATTTTCAGGTTTTAACTGACTGTACAACATCAATTGAAAAAGGTGAAGTTGTTGTGGTCTGTGGACCTTCTGGTTCAGGGAAATCTACACTGATCAAAACTGTAAATGCATTAGAACCTTTTCAACAAGGAAATATTATTGTCGATGGAACAGCGCTTAAAGACCCAAAAACAGATCTTGCAAAATTTCGCTCACGTGTTGGAATGGTTTTCCAGCACTTTGAACTATTCCCACATATGACTGTTTTGGACAATTTAACCATTGGACAGATCAAAGTACTCAAACGCTCTAAAGCTGAAGCTGAAAAAAAAGCCTTACAATATTTAGATCGTGTTGGTTTAGCTGCACACAAAAATAAATTTCCTGGTCAACTTTCAGGTGGTCAACAACAACGTGTTGCGATCGCACGTGGTCTCTGTATGGACCCTGTTTGTATGCTCTTTGATGAACCAACCTCTGCGCTAGACCCAGAAATGGTAGGTGAAGTACTTGAAGTGATGAGCAGCCTAGCCAAAGAAGGCATGACCATGATGTGCGTGACACATGAGATGGGCTTTGCACGTAAAGTATCTAGTCGTGTGATTTTTATGGATCAGGGTAAAATTTTAGAAGATTGTGCAACAAATGACTTTTTCAACAAACCTGAAGAACGCCATGAACGCACTAAGTTTTTCTTAGATAAAATTGCGATGGTAGTTTAAATTATTTAATTTTCTTTCCTTGGCTCATAAAAAAAGCCCCCTCGCTTTGAGGGGGCTTTTAGATTTAAAAGCTGGCGATGACTTACTCTCACATGGGTAACCCCACACTACCATCAGCGCAAAG
>NZ_JACAIJ010000049.1:0-1559 GCF_030325485.1 Acinetobacter sp. R933-2 | reverse complement strand
TGAATGGGTTCATGTGCAGCTCCATCAGCAAAAGGGGATGATAAGTTTATCACCACCGACTATTTGCAACAGTGCCGATAAAAATATATCATCATGAACAATAAAACTGTCTGCTTACATAAACAGTAATACAAGGGGTGTTATGAGCCATATTCAACGGGAAACGTCTTGCTCGAGGCCGCGATTAAATTCCAACCTGGATGCTGATTTATATGGGTATAGATGGGCTCGCGATAATGTCGGGCAATCAGGTGCGACAATCTATCGATTGTATGGGAAGCCCGATGCGCCAGAGTTGTTTCTGAAACATGGCAAAGGTAGCGTTGCCAATGATGTTACAGATGAGATGGTCAGACTAAACTGGCTGACGGCATTTATGCCTCTTCCGACCATCAAGCATTTTATCCGTACTCCTGATGATGCATGGTTACTCACCACTGCGATCCCCGGGAAAACAGCATTCCAGGTATTAGAAGAATATCCTGATTCAGGTGAAAATATTGTTGATGCGCTGGCAGCGTTCCTGCGCCGGTTGCATTCGATTCCTGTTTGTAATTGTCCTTTTAACAGCGATCGCGCATTTCGTCTCGCTCAGGCGCAATCACGAATGAATAACGGTTTGGTTGATGCGAGTGATTTTGATGACGAGCGTAATGGCTGGCCTGTTGAACAAGTCTGGAAAGAAATGCATAAGCTTTTGCCATTCTCACCGGATTCAGTCGTCACTCATGGTGATTTCTCACTTGATAACCTTATTTTTGACGAGGGGAAATTAATAGGTTGTATTGATGTTGGACGAGTCGGAATCGCAGACCGATACCAGGATCTTGCCATCCTATGGAACTGCCTCGGTGAGTTTTCTCCTTCATTACAGAAACGGCTTTTTCAAAAATATGGTATTGATAATCCTGATATGAATAAATTGCAGTTTCATTTGATGCTCGATGAGTTTTTCTAATCAGAATTGGTTAATTGGTTGTAACACTGGCAGAGCATTACGCTGACTTGACGGGACGGCGCTTCCCTACCCTCATGGCCGCCTCCCAGGAATCGACCCAGGTGCTTATCGTGGACATAATCCTTTACTCATAAATTTATCTTATTCCATTATTGTACCTGTCACGCAAAACTTGCAGAAAAGCCATAAACGCAGGAGAATCCTGTCGGCGGTGAGGATAATAAATATGGTAGCCGTCAAAATATGGACACCACTCGGTCAGAACAGCAATCAGCTTGCCGCTTTTGATATATCCATCTGCAACATACTCGGGAATATAGGCAATCCCCAGCCCGTCTAATGCTGCATCGAGCTGATGAATCGTGCTGTTCGCAATATATTGCCCTTTGACTTTCAGACTGAATTTCTGAGCATCTTTCTCGAATTCCCAGGCGTACAATCCACTCGTATCAGAATAGCGGACGTTAATGCAGTTGTGGTTCAAAAGATCCTGCGGCTTCCTGGGCTTAGCATAACGCTTAAAATGGCACTGTTGCAAAGTTAGCGATGAGGCAGCCTTTTGTCTTATTCAAAGGCCTTACATTTCAAAAACTCTGCTTAC
>NZ_JACAIJ010000048.1:0-1614 GCF_030325485.1 Acinetobacter sp. R933-2 | reverse complement strand
CCATTAACCAATGGTGAAAAAGTTGACGTAACTGCCAAAGATGAAGCAGGCAACGTTTCAGACAAAACTGAAGTGACTGCACCAGACAGCACAGCACCAAATGCACCAAGTGATGTTGTGATCAGTGAAGATGGTTCAACGGTTACAGGTAAAGCAGAACCGGGTTCAACAGTTGAAATCAAAGACAAAGATGGCAACATCTTAGGTTCAGGTACAGCAGACGAAAATGGTGACTTTACGGTTGGTTTGGATACGCCATTAACCAATGGTGAAAAAGTTGACGTAACTGCCAAAGATGAAGCAGGTAACGTTTCAGATAAAACTGAAGTGACTGCACCAGACAGCACAGCACCAAATGCACCAAGTGATGTTGTGATCAGCGAAGATGGTTCAACGGTTACAGGTAAAGCAGAACCGGGTTCAACAGTTGAAATCAAAGACAAAGATGGCAACATCTTGGGTTCAGGTACAGCAGACGAAAATGGTGACTTTACGGTTGGTTTGGATACGCCATTAACCAATGGTGAAAAAGTTGACGTAACTGCCAAAGATGAAGCAGGCAACGTTTCAGACAAAACTGAAGTGACTGCACCAGACAGCACAGCACCAAATGCACCAAGTGATGTTGTGATCAGTGAAGATGGTTCAACGGTTACAGGTAAAGCAGAACCAGGTTCAACAGTTGAAATCAAAGACAAAGATGGCAACATCTTGGGTTCAGGTACAGCAGACGAAAATGGTGACTTTACGGTTGGTTTGGATACGCCATTAACCAATGGTGAAAAAGTTGACGTAACTGCCAAAGATGAAGCAGGTAACGTTTCAGATAAAACTGAAGTGACTGCACCAGACAGCACAGCACCAAATGCACCAAGTGATGTTGTAATCAGTGAAGATGGTTCAACGGTTACAGGTAAAGCAGAACCAGGTTCAACAGTTGAAATCAAAGACAAAGATGGCAACATCTTGGGTTCAGGTACAGCAGACGAAAATGGTGACTTTACGGTTGGTTTGGATACGCCATTAACCAATGGTGAAAAAGTTGACGTAACTGCCAAAGATGAAGCAGGTAACGTTTCAGACAAAACCGAAGTGACTGCACCAGACAGCACAGCACCAGATGCACCAAGTGATGTTGTAATCAGTGAAGATGGTTCAACGGTTACAGGTAAAGCAGAACCGGGTTCAACAGTTGAAATCAAAGACAAAGATGGCAACATCTTAGGTTCAGGTACAGCAGACGAAAATGGTGACTTTACGGTTGGTTTGGATACGCCATTAACCAATGGTGAAAAAGTTGACGTAACTGCCAAAGATGAAGCAGGCAACGTTTCAGACAAAACTGAAGTGACTGCACCAGACAGCACAGCACCAAATGCACCAAGTGATGTTGTGATCAGTGAAGATGGTTCAACGGTTACAGGTAAAGCAGAACCGGGTTCAACAGTTGAAATCAAAGACAAAGATGGCAACATCTTAGGTTCAGGTACAGCAGACGAAAATGGTGACTTTACGGTTGGTTTGGATACGCCATTAACCAATGGTGAAAAAGTTGACGTAACTGCCAAAGATGAAGCAGGTAACGTTTCAGATAAAACTGAAGTGACTGCACCA
>NZ_JACAIJ010000047.1:0-1738 GCF_030325485.1 Acinetobacter sp. R933-2 | reverse complement strand
TTAGGGCGGCAGAGGGGGCTGGAACGCTGAGTGCGCCCATGCCGCATTGCGAAGCAAAAGATAATCGGATAAAATGTAGCAATTCATATTCGTAAGCGTGGAGTAATCAGATGGGAAATTCCAAGTCAGCAGACAAGTAAGCCGCAACAACCAGTATTGTTGTTGCGGCGCTCTGTAAGGCTAGTCTCATCTGATTGCTGACGAGCAGACGTCGCCCGGTATTCCTTAATCGAGGGTTGATTCGTCATGACCACCACACGCCCCGCGTGGGCCTATACGCTGCCGGCAGCACTGCTGCTGATGGCTCCTTTCGACATCCTCGCTTCACTGGCGATGGATATTTATCTCCCTGTCGTTCCAGCGATGCCCGGCATCCTGAACACGACGCCCGCTATGATCCAACTCACGTTGAGCCTCTATATGGTGATGCTCGGCGTGGGCCAGGTGATTTTTGGTCCGCTCTCAGACAGAATCGGGCGACGGCCAATTCTACTTGCGGGCGCAACGGCTTTCGTCATTGCGTCTCTGGGAGCAGCTTGGTCTTCAACTGCACCGGCCTTTGTCGCTTTCCGTCTACTTCAAGCAGTGGGCGCGTCGGCCATGCTGGTGGCGACGTTCGCGACGGTTCGCGACGTTTATGCCAACCGTCCTGAGGGTGTCGTCATCTACGGCCTTTTCAGTTCGATGCTGGCGTTCGTGCCTGCGCTCGGCCCTATCGCCGGAGTATTGATCGGCGAGTTCTTGGGATGGCAGGCGATATTCATTACTTTGGCTATACTGGCGATGCTCGCACTCCTAAATGCGGGTTTCAGGTGGCACGAAACCCGCCCTCTGGATCAAGTCAAGACGCGCCGATCTGTCTTGCCGATCTTCGCGAGTCCGGCTTTTTGGGTTTACACTGTCGGCTTTAGCGCCGGTATGGGCACCTACTTCGTCTTCTTCTCGACGGCTCCCCGTGTGCTCATAGGCCAAGCGGAATATTCCGAGATCGGATTCAGCTTTGCCTTCGCCACTGTCGCGCTTGTAATGATCGTGACAACCCGTTTCGCGAAGTCCTTTGTCGCCAGATGGGGCATCGCAGGATGCGTGGCGCGTGGGATGGCGTTGCTTGTTTGCGGAGCGGTCCTGTTGGGGATCGGCGAACTTTACGGCTCGCCGTCATTCCTCACCTTCATCCTACCGATGTGGGTTGTCGCGGTCGGTATTGTCTTCACGGTGTCCGTTACCGCGAACGGCGCTTTGGCAGAGTTCGACGACATCGCGGGATCAGCGGTCGCGTTCTACTTCTGCGTTCAAAGCCTGATAGTCAGCATTGTCGGGACATTGGCGGTGGCACTTTTAAACGGTGACACAGCGTGGCCCGTGATCTGTTACGCCACGGCGATGGCGGTACTGGTTTCGTTGGGGCTGGTGCTCCTTCGGCTCCGTGGGGCTGCCACCGAGAAGTCGCCAGTCGTCTAACCGACGACTGGTAGCAGGCCCGCTCCGATGCGGCGCACTAACCATCGAAACCTCGTGAATGTCGGTATCCTGTCTGGCAGGATACCGCTCATTTCCCTTGTTCAGTTCATCGCCGTCGCCGAGCATCTGAATTTTCGGCATGCGGCCAAGGCACTTGGTATCAGCTAGTCGAGCGTCAGCGCGCGTGTGAAAGCGCTGGAGGATAACCTTGGTGTCCTGCTATTTGAGCGCCATGCGCGGGGCGTTCGGCTAACAGACGCAGGCAGGCACTTCATGG
>NZ_JACAIJ010000046.1:0-2080 GCF_030325485.1 Acinetobacter sp. R933-2 | reverse complement strand
CTTGAACCCGCGCTCACAGCCGGTTTCACCTCGATGGGCATGGACGTATTCCTTTTTGGCCCGCTGCCGACAACGTAATAGGAAGAATAAACGCCCTTTTCACCCAAGTCCAAATTAATTTGCCGATTCCATAATCAGGGTGTATTACAATTCCATAGAGTTTTTCAATCCAGGTGGTTTAGCTGATAACTTAACGATTGATCAGCTTCTTCGTGAAGATTACTCGCCATGGGCGCGCAATAAAAGGATATCTGCCACGTTCAAAGAAGCGCATTTTATTGAAAAATATGGGTCAGGCATCAAACGAATCCAAGAAGGCTTCGCATCCTATGGTCTGCGTCCCCCTGTCTTTGAAAATTTCCAGCACGGTTTTCGAGTTATTGTCTCATCAAAGCTACTTTTCGAATCTAATGAGGGAGTAAGTGAGGGAGTAAATCTACTATTTAATCAGATAAGAACTAATCCAGGAAAGCGTGCACCATTTTTAGTAAACGAGCTATTAGTTCCTGTCAAGATAGTAGAGCGGTGGCTCAAAATCTTAAGAGATGATCATAAAATCGAGTTTCGAGGAGCTCCTAAAAGTGGAGGATACTGGCTAAAATAGAAATCAATGATACTCTTAAGTGGCACCAATCGAACTCCTATTTTAGCATTTAAAAAAGTATCCTCACATCATTTTATTGAACAATACCTAAGGCTGCTCTGGCGGCATTGATATGATTATCGTCGTTGCACTCTACCGCAAAAGCGCCATATGCTAATGGAGCTGCAGCAGCCCTCTCTATAGATTGTTCGTAGAGCCTATCCCATATCGTTCCGCCTTGTTTAGCATACTCCGTTATCAAACTCTTCAGGCTATCCTCTCCAAAAACCGATACGTGACCAGAAAAGTCCAGTGCAGGATCACCCATATGCGCAGTAGACCAATCTATGATACCAGAGGTCTTACCTTCCTTCGAGGTTAAGACATGCCCTGCATAGAGATCGCCATGGATGAAACAAGTGAATTCAGGCCACAAAGGGTCATTGTCCAACCATCTACGGTATCTGTTTTCCAACGGCTCGCTGATACCTATCTCAGATTTCACCAAGTGGATACGGTCAGCTATTTCGGTCCTCAATTCACTTGGAGTCATTATTTTCAAGTTGCTCTTTCTCACATCGTCAGCTGTAATACGATGTAATTCGGCCAATGATTTTGCCAGAGACTCCACATAAGCTATGCTATCGCGATCTATGTTCCAAGAAACCTCATGTGTTATCGCATCGAATGTCAGAGCAGGCGCATCCTCCAGTAAAGGGTAGGCTATTAGGCGCTCCGATACAATTTTCCAATCAGGGACATTGATCGACAGGTTTCTTTTGGCTAAATCCAATATTCTACTTTCATTTTCGATTTGTTCAAGCATATCGCTTCTTCGAGGTATACGGAGTACCCAGTTCTCACCGTTTACTTCCTTTACAAAGGCAACTCTAAAGTCGATGCCCATCTCATTGACGCTCATCTCTTCCGAAATTCTCAGCCCATGCTCTAGGGCTAATGTTTGCATATCTTCGATTGTCATTTCTATACTGTTTTCTTTTATTAAATTGGTACCAGTTCCCCCGACAGGACATTCTGAATGTCATATACAGGTGTAACACTTTACCCATATTCTTTTCGTATGGATAACACTTCCCATCAGGGAACAAAAATCTGATACATGAATTAATTGTGAGACAGTAGACCTACTGTCGCATTGAAGCCATCTCGGCGACTATTTGATTAGGAAAACCAAGGCTTTGCCATCATAGCCTTATCATAGAAGTATAACATAGTTGTAAAGATAGAAAATTATTTTTTATTCATCCATGATGTTATTATTTTATAATAACATCATCTAAACATGTCCTGTCGCTCTTTTGTGCTGTGATATTTCATACCTATTAACTGCTTTCGTTTGAATTATACGACGTTCTACTCACAATAGGGCAAGGGTTACTCATTCCGTAGGATGCGGTTCACGTATAGGAAGAATAAACGCCCTTTTCACCCAAGTCCAACAGCTTTGGACCGCAGTTGACTCTTTCGACACCCCTG
>NZ_JACAIJ010000045.1:0-2348 GCF_030325485.1 Acinetobacter sp. R933-2 | reverse complement strand
TACGTTGTCGGCAGCGGGCCAAAAAGGAATACGTCCATGCCCATCGAGGTGAAACCGGCTGTGAGCGCGGGTTCAAGCATATAGCCCGACAGGCGCGTATCCTTGCCGATCACGACACGATGGCGGTGGTCACCGCGACGAAAGACACGGCCAGCCGCCATGCCGACGCGCAAGGCGGTTTCCGCCGTCATCGCGCCTTCGTTGGCTTTGCCACGAATACCGTCTGTGCCGAAATATTTGCGCACCATAAGGTCGATTATCCTGTCGTCGGGTCGCCCTCAAAGGGGACATGCCTGCTGAACCGCGAATATAGAGAAATATCCCGAATGTGCAGTTAACGAATTCTTGCGGTTTCTTTCAGCGCCGCCAATACCGCCAGCCCGTCGCGCAAGGGGCGCGGCTCGTGTGTGCGGATGAAGTCAGCTCCACCTGCGGCGGCGGCAAGCTCTGCAGCGAGTGTCGCGGCCCCGACATCCCCCGGACCACGGCCTGTGAGCGCGCGCAGAAAGGATTTGCGCGAAACAGACAGAAGCACCGGCAAATCGAAGCGCAGCCGCAATTCATCGAACCGCGCCAGCACCGAGAGCGAGGTTTCGGGAGCAGCCCCCAGAAAAAACCCCATGCCGGGATCAAGGACAAGGCGGTTGCGTTTGATACCGGCACCCGTCAGCGCCGCGATGCGCGCGTCAAAGAACGCCGCAATGTGATCCATGATGTCGCCAGCGGGTGCCTCGCGCCGATCTGCCTGCCCGTCTTGCACCGAATGCATAACGACGAGTTTGGCAGATGATTTCGCCAATTGCGGATAGAACGCAGCGTCTGGAAAACCGCGAATATCATTGAGATAGGCCACACCACGCGACAAGGCATAGGCTTGCGTCGCGGGTTGATAACTGTCGAGCGAGACGGGAATGCCATCTGCCTTGAGCGCGTCCAGCACCGGCGCGATACGCGCGATTTCTGTGTCGGACGAAACAGGCGCGGCGTCGGGATTGCTGGATGCCGGACCGAGGTCGATCACATCTGCCCCCTCGGCCATCAGCTTACGCGCCTGCGCAATGGCTGCGTCTGGCGCCAGATACCGGCCTCCATCGGAGAAACTGTCCGAGGTTATGTTGACGATGCCGAAAATGATGAGCGATTTATTCATGGGGGCTTCTATAATAATCTCTGTACACGACAAAAATAGATAACTCATTGAAATAATGTCACAATAATTGTTTTCTAACGACGAATACTATGACACATCTCAATGAGTTATATCTTATCTTAAACAAATCTCTAAAATGGAACAAGTCACATTTAAAGTGCTTTGCGCTCATCATGCTTGTGATTATTTTAAAGCAAACATGTAATCTTTCTTCTGCATCTAAAGCCTTGCCCATCAAGTGTTTACCACAATCATTTTATCGACGTATGCAGCGCTTCTTTGCAGGTCAGTATTTTGATTATCGTCAAATTTCTCAGTTGATTTTCAATATGTTTTCATTCGACCAAGTGCAACTGACTTTAGATAGAACCAATTGGAAATGGGGAAAACGAAATATTAATATCCTGATGCTCGCAATCGTTTATCGTGGAATAGCGATACCTATCCTTTGGACATTGCTTAATAAACGTGGAAATTCAGATACGAAAGAGCGTATTGCTTTGATTCAACGCTTTATAGCCATTTTTGGTAAAGACCGTATTGTGAATGTGTTCGCAGACAGAGAGTTTATCGGTGAGCAGTGGTTTACATGGTTAATTGAACAAGACATCAACTTCTGCATTCGTGTTAAAAAAACTTCATTGTCACCAATCATTTAGGAAAGAATCATAAAATTAGTGATTTATTTCGCCATCTTAAAGTTGGTCAAATTGAATGTCGTAAACGACGGATTTTGGTTGGTCGGGTGAAACTATATATAAGTGCACTACAGTTAGAAAATGGAGAGCTTTTACTCGTCGTTTCTCCTCAGTTTAATGCCAATGCTATTCAGGATTATGCATTACGCTGGGAAATTGAAACCTTATTCAGTTGTCTCAAAGGACGCGGGTTTAATCTTGAAAATACGCGCTTGACAGACCCTAGACGAGTGAAAAAATTGATTGCGGTGTTAGCTATAAGCTTCTGTTGGTGTTACTTAACGGGTGAATGGCAACATAATCAAAAAAAAGCGATAAAAATAAAGAAGCATGGACGACTCTCAATGAGTTTATTTCGCTATGGTTTAGACTATGTTCAAATGGCGATTCAGCGTTTAATTGGTTTTGGGAAAAAAGAAGAGTTTAAGGAAATTTTGGCAATTTTAAGAAAGCAGAATCCTGATAGGATAAGGGTTCTGTGAAATTTGTCGTGTACAGAG
>NZ_JACAIJ010000044.1:0-3292 GCF_030325485.1 Acinetobacter sp. R933-2 | reverse complement strand
GCGCAACAGGCAAAATCAGTGGCTTAACGGATGGTACGGTTGCAGCAGGTTCAACTGAGGCTGTGACAGGTAATCAGTTAAATGCACAAGGCGAAGGTGTTAAAAACATCATCGGTGGTTTAACAACGTATGATCCAAGTACAGGTGCATTAACCAATACAAATATTGGTGGTACTGGTGAAAGTACGATTGATGATGCGATTAAAAACGTCAATACAGCAGCAACTAAAGCGAAAACGACGGTCACTCAAGGTGACAATATTGTTGTGACTTCAGGCACCAATGCTGATGGTTCAACGAACTATGAAGTTGCAACAGCGAAAGATGTCAACTTCGATAAAGTCACTGTCGGTAATGTGGTCACAGATGGCACAACAGGCAAAATCAGTGGCTTAACAGATGGTACAGTTGCAGCAGGTTCAACTGAAGCTGTGACAGGTAATCAGTTAAATGCACAAGGCGAAGGTGTTAAAAACATCATCGGTGGTTTAACAACGTATGATCCAAGTACAGGTGCATTAACCAATACAAATATTGGTGGTACTGGTGAAAGTACGATTGATGATGCGATTAAAAACGTCAATACAGCAGCAACTAAAGCGAAAACGACGGTCACTCAAGGTGACAATATTGTTGTGACTTCAGGCACCAATGCTGATGGTTCAACGAACTATGAAGTTGCAACAGCGAAAGATGTCAACTTCGATAAAGTGACTGTGGGCAATGTGGTCACAGATGGTGCGACTGGTAAAATCAGTGGCTTAACGGATGGTACGGTTGCAGCAGGTTCAACTGAGGCTGTGACAGGTAATCAGCTCAATACCACGGCACAAAGCACAGGCGATCTTATTGGTGGTGGTGTGACCAATACTGCAGGTAGCTTGACAGGTCCATTCAATGCCAATGGCAGCAGCTATAACACCATTGCGGATGCAATTACTGATCAAGCGAAAAAATCGAAAACCACTGTGACTCAAGGTGACAATATTGTTGTGACTTCAGGCACCAATGCTGATGGTTCAACGAACTATGAAGTTGCAACAGCGAAAGATGTCAACTTCGATAAAGTGACTGTGGGCAATGTGGTAACTGATGGTGCGACTGGCAAAATCAGTGGCTTAACGGATGGTACGGTTGCAGCAGGTTCAACTGAGGCTGTGACAGGTAATCAGCTCAATACCACGGCACAAAGCACAGGCGACATTATTGGTGGCGGTGTTACTAATAATGCAGGTAGCTTGACAGGTCCATTCAATGCCAATGGCAGCAGCTATAACACCATTGCGGATGCAATTACTGATCAAGCGAAGAAATCAAAAACCACTGTGACTCAAGGTGACAACATTGTTGTGACTTCAGCGACCAATGCGGATGGTTCAGTGAACTACGAAGTGGCAACGGCAAAAGACGTCAAGTTCGATAAAGTGACTGTGGGCAATGTGGTCACAGATGGCGCAACAGGCAAAATCAGTGGCTTAACGGATGGTACGGTTGCAGCAGGTTCAACTGAGGCTGTGACAGGTAATCAGCTCAATACCACTGCACAAAGCACAGGCGACATTATTGGTGGTGGTGTGACCAATAATGCAGGTAGCTTGACAGGTCCATTCACAACCAATGGCAGCAGCTATAACAACATTTCTGATGCGATTGCAGATCAAGCGAAGAAATCAAAAACCACTGTGACTCAAGGTGACAACATTGTTGTGACTTCAGGGACGAATGCTGATGGTTCAGTGAACTACGAAGTGGCAACGGCGAAAGACGTCAACTTCGATAAAGTGACTGTGGGCAATGTGGTCACAGATGGCGCAACAGGCAAAATCAGTGGCTTAACGGATGGTACGGTTGCAGCAGGTTCAACTGAGGCTGTGACAGGTAATCAGCTCAATACCACGGCACAAAGCACAGGCGATCTTATTGGTGGTGGTGTGACCAATAACGCAGGTAGCTTGACAGGTCCATTCAACGCCAATGGCAGCAGCTATAACACCATTGCGGATGCAATTACTGATCAAGCGAAGAAATCAAAAACCACGGTGACTCAAGGTGACAACATTGTTGTGACTTCAGCGACCAATGCTGATGGTTCAGTGAACTACGAAGTGGCAACGGCGAAAGACGTCAACTTCGATAAAGTGACTGTGGGCAATGTGGTGACAGATGGCACAACAGGCAAAATCAGTGGCTTAACGGATGGTACGGTTGCAGCAGGTTCAACTGAAGCTGTGACAGGTAATCAGTTAAATGCACAAGGCGAAGGTGTTAAAAACATCATCGGTGGTTTAACAACGTATGATCCAAGTACAGGTACATTAACCAATACAAATATTGGTGGTACTGGTGAAAGTACGATTGATGATGCTATTAAAAACGTTAACACAGCAGCAACTAAAGCGAAAACGACGGTCACTCAAGGTGACAACATTGTTGTGACTTCAGGCACCAATGCTGATGGTTCAACGAACTATGAAGTGGCAACGGCGAAAGATGTCAACTTCGATAAAGTGACTGTGGGCAATGTGGTGACAGATGGCGCAACAGGCAAAATCAGTGGCTTAACGGATGGTACGGTTGCAGCAGGTTCAACTGAAGCTGTGACAGGTAATCAGCTCAATACCACGGCACAAAGCACAGGCGACCTTATTGGTGGTGGTGTGACCAATAATGCAGGTAGCTTGACAGGTCCATTCAATGCCAATGGCAGCAGCTATAACACCATTGCGGATGCAATTACTGATCAAGCGAAGAAATCAAAAACCACGGTGACTCAAGGTGACAATATTGTTGTGACTTCAGGCACCAATGCTGATGGTTCAACGAACTATGAAGTGACAACGGCGAAAGATGTCAACTTTGATAAAGTGACTGTGGGCAATGTGGTGACAGATGGCGCAACAGGCAAAATCAGTGGCTTAACGGATGGTACGGTTGCAGCAGGTTCAACTGAGGCTGTGACAGGTAATCAGCTCAATACCACGGCACAAAGCACAGGCGATCTTATTGGTGGTGGTGTGACCAATAACGCAGGTAGCTTGACAGGTCCATTCAATGCCAATGGCAGCAGCTATAACACCATTTCTGATGCGATTGCAGATCAAGCGAAGAAATCAAAAACCACTGTGACTCAAGGTGACAACATTGTTGTGACTTCAGGGACGAATGCTGATGGTTCAACGAACTATGAAGTGGCAACGGCGAAAGACGTCAACTTTGATAAAGTGACTGTGGGCAATGTGGTGACAGATGGCGCAACAGGCAAAATCAGTGGCTTAACGGATGGTACGGTTGC
>NZ_JACAIJ010000043.1:0-3318 GCF_030325485.1 Acinetobacter sp. R933-2 | reverse complement strand
GGTAAGCAGAGTTTTTGAAATGTAAGGCCTTTGAATAAGACAAAAGGCTGCCTCATCGCTAACTTTGCAACAGTGCCAGTTTTATTACGAACGTGTTTTGGGTGGACAACGGAAAACATATTTCATCGAAAGACCAAAAAAAGAAAAAACACTTCCTGTTGTGATGAGTGAAGAAGAAACCATTCGGGTACTACGCGCTATTGAAAACGTGAAACACAAGGCTATTCTGATGACTATTTATTCGGCAGGTTTGCGCATTTCTGAATGTATAAACCTGAAAATAAAAGACATTGACTCCAAGCGCATGCAAATTCGTATAGAACAGTCAAAAGGAAAAAGAGATCGTTATACCATTTTATCTGAGAAAACATTAATTATTTTAAGAACATACTTTATGGAATATAAACCAAAAGATTATTTATTTGAAGGTCAAAAAGGTGGCGCATACTCAAGCCGAAGTATTCAAAACATTTTTAAAGCAGCTGTTTTAAAAGCAAAGATTCAAAAGGAAGTTACTGTACATACCTTACGACATAGCTTTGCAACGCATTTGCTTGAGAATGGTACGAGTTTACGTTATATTCAATCGTTGTTAGGTCATTCAAGCAGTAAAACAACTGAGGTTTATACACATATTACCACCAAGGGAATGGAACAATTAAAAAGTCCGATGGATTTGTTAGATATATAGAAAGGATTTGTATATTTGAGCAAAACTTAACAAAAAGCACTATGAATATAAATCCTTTTGAGAGAGTAGAAACGAACGGTAAACGGTTGAAAACGGATTTGTCACTGATAATGAAAGGTTTAGCAAAATAAGATATAGTGGATATATACGCCATTTGGCGTATAGCCACTTGTTATGTGCCATTTTTGAATGACAATGCGAATAGATACGGACAAACAAATGAATTTACTTAGTGATAAGAACGTTGCAATAATTGGTGGTGGACCCGTTGGACTGACTATGGCAAAATTATTACAGCAAAACGGCATAGACGTTTCAGTTTACGAAAGAGACAACGACCGAGAGGCAAGAATTTTTGGTGGAACCCTTGACCTACACAAAGGTTCAGGTCAGGAAGCAATGAAAAAAGCGGGATTGTTACAAACTTATTATGACTTAGCCTTACCAATGGGTGTAAATATTGCTGATGAAAAAGGCAATATTTTATCCACAAAAAATGTAAAGCCCGAAAATCGATTTGACAATCCTGAAATAAACAGAAATGACTTAAGGGCTATCTTGTTGAATAGTTTAGAAAACGACACGGTTATTTGGGATAGAAAACTTGTTATGCTTGAACCTGGTAAGAAGAAGTGGACACTAACTTTTGAGAATAAACCGAGTGAAACAGCAGATTTGGTTATTCTTGCCAATGGTGGAATGTCGAAAATAAGGAGCTTTGTTACCGACACGCAAGTTGAAGAAACCGGTACTTTCAACATCCAAGCTGATATTCTTCAACCGGAAATAAACTGTCCCGGATTTTTTCAGCTATGCAACGGCAACCGATTAATGGCGGGACATCAGGGCATTTTATTGTTTGCCAATCCCAATAATAATGGTGCATTGTATTTAGGAATTAGTTTTAAAACGCCCGATGAATGGAAAAATAAAATTCCCTTAGATTTTCAGGACAGAAACAGCGTTGCCGATTTTTTATTGAAAAGATTTTCCAAATGGAGTGAAGTTTACAAACAATTAATACGTTCGGTATCAACATTTCAATGCTTGCCCACAAGGAAATTTCCTTTGAACAATGATTGGAAAAGTAACCGTCCATTACCCATAACAATGATTGGCGATGCTGCTCATTTGATGTCGCCTTTTGCAGGACAGGGTGTAAATACGGGATTATTGGATGCTTTGATATTGTCTGAAAACCTTACAAACGGAGAATTTACAAGTATTGAAAATGCCATCGAAAACTACGAACAACAAATGTTTGTTTATGCAAAAGATACGCAGGACGAATCGACAGAAAACGAAACCGAAATGTTTAGTCCCAATTTTTCGTTTCAAAAATTATTGAATCTATAAACAGTAAGAAAAAACGGCTACTAACAAGCAGTTTTGCAATAGTGGGGCAGAAGTGCAAAATTGAACTTGTGTGCTTCTATCAACTTTTGTACATTAGCTGCCAGTTTAAGATGGGTGCATTTGAGTATGCCCAAAGGAGCCCGCAAGTATGCGCAGGACGAAGCCAGTAGCCGCGCCGATGGTGGCGCGGGTCTATCTGCGCGTCAGCACCGACGCGCAGGACTTGGAACGCCAAGAGGCGATCACTACGGCCGCGAAGGCCGCCGGCTACTACGTCGCCGGCATCTACCGTGAGAAGGCATCCGGCGCACGCGCCGACCGGCCTGAGCTGCTGCGCATGATCGGCGACCTACAGCCCGGCGAGGTGGTCATTGCCGAGAAGATCGACCGCATCAGCCGCCTACCTTTGCCCGAGGCCGAGCGCCTGGTGGCCTCGATACAGGCCAAAGGCGCACGCCTGGCCGTCCCTGGCGTGGTCGATCTATCCGACCTGGCGGCCGAGGCCCAGGGCGTCGCCAAGATCGTGCTGGAAGCCGTGCAGATCATGCTTTTTCGCCTGGCCTTGCAGATGGCCCGCGACGACTACGAGGACAGGCGCGAACGCCAGCGCCAAGGCATTGAGTTGGCCCGCCAGGCCGGGCGGTACAAGGGCCGCCGTGCTGATCCGAAGCGCCGCGCCCAAGTTGTCGCGCTGCGCAAGTCCGGCTACAGCATCAACAAGACCGCCGAGCTGGCCGGGTACAGTGCGGCCCAGGTGAAACGGATATGGGCCGAGGTCAGCCAGGCCGAAGCGAAGCAGCACGGCGCGTTCGTGGAGGACGCATTGACGGAAGCCGATGCCCTGGCCGCTGTCGGCCAGGATGAGCGCCAGGAGGAAAGGGCATGAAGAAGCCGAACCAAGACGACGAGCCGTTTTTCATCACCGAGGAGATTGCGGCCGAAATGATCGCCGGCGGCTATGAGTTCGAGCTGCCGCCCATTCCTTGCACCATCCGCCTACGCGACGTGCTGGAGCGCATGACCGATGCTGAGCTAGCATTGCAGCCGGGCGAGATCGCCGACCAGGAGCGTGAACGCTGCCGGCGCAAGCCGTGTTCAACCTCATGATCTGGTCATGGTATTTTTCATGGCACTGAGCCTGATAGTTCTTGCAAATTGTTGTCACTAAAGGGTTTTGTGTGCTTGTTTACAATCGAGTGGGAGTGACGGGCACTGGCTGGCAATGTCTAGCAACGGCAGGCATTTCGGCTGAGGGTAAAAGAACTTTCCGC
>NZ_JACAIJ010000042.1:0-3431 GCF_030325485.1 Acinetobacter sp. R933-2 | reverse complement strand
GCTTAGCGGAAAGTTCTTTTACCCTCAGCCGAAATGCCTGCCGTTGCTAGACATTGCCAGCCAGTGCCCGTCACTCCCACTCAATAGTTGCCGGCGGCTTTGAGGAAACATCGTAGGTTACCCGCGAAATACCGGGAATCTCATTAATGATGCGGCTAGAAACCGTTTCTAAAAACTCATACGGCAAGTGTGCCCAGCGCGCTGTCATAAAATCGATAGTTTCTACTGCGCGCAATGCCACCACATACTCATAGCGGCGGGCATCGCCCACTACGCCAACCGACTTCACTGGCAAGAATACAGCGAAGGCTTGGCTGGTTTTGTGATACAGGTCAGCGGCATACAGCTCTTCGATAAAGATGGCATCAGCCAAGCGCAACCTGTCGGCATATTCTTTTTTTACTTCGCCAAGAATACGCACACCCAAGCCAGGGCCAGGGAAGGGATGACGGTAAACCATGTCGTAGGGCAGACCTAACTCCATACCGATCTTGCGCACCTCATCTTTAAACAGCTCGCGCAGCGGCTCCA
Source organism: Acinetobacter sp. R933-2 (assembly GCF_030325485.1). Classification (NCBI taxonomy): domain Bacteria; kingdom Pseudomonadati; phylum Pseudomonadota; class Gammaproteobacteria; order Moraxellales; family Moraxellaceae; genus Acinetobacter; species Acinetobacter sp. R933-2. Next base: position 2,900 of record NZ_JACAIJ010000042.1, on the reverse strand, counting down.
CCAGCTTGAGCGTCATAACACATTGATATTAGCTTCAATCTCTAAACCGTTGATTTGGAAATACATAATACCCTATTTGTTCATTCTTTTGTTATTTGTTGTATGTTGCGTTATTCCATCAATAATTTTATTCCAATCTTCGAAATGTAGTTCGTGTCCGGTTCCATCAAGCGTTATTAGTTTTGAGCCGTTTATCTTTTCAAGTAAAACTGCTGAATTCTTAAAATGCCATATTTTATCGTCCGTTCCGTGTACAATTAAGGTTGGTTGATTGATTTCGCTCAATCTGTTCCAGTATTCTTCACCACCTTGCAGTGCCGCATGATTGAACATACTTATATAGTTATTAGCTCTTTTAAATTCGGCTCTAATCAGTTTTTCACTTCTTTGTTTGTCAAATTGTTTCCTGCCGCTCATCAATTCAGCACCTTGAATTAAATAATTTGCCACACTGTCTTCATTTGTCCAATCTACGGTTTCAGCTTTTCCGTGAAAATCTAAAATACGCGTATCCATTTCAGGAATTGTGGGGTCTGAGTCGCCCCAAGGACCTGATGAGATTAGTGTTATTGAACTTACCCTGTCGGCATATTTTATTGATGCTATTTGAGAAATCAGTCCGCCCAGTGAAATTCCCACAAAATTGGCTTTGACTATTTTATAGCCGTCCAAAATTGAAATAGCATCATGGGTTAAGTCAACAATATCATAGGGGGTTGAACCCGGTTCGTAATTAGTAGATTTTCCTACGTCCCTATTGTCGTAGCGAATAACAAAAAATCCCTTTTCAGATAGTTTCTGGCAAAATTCAGCATCCCAATACAACATGGATACCGTTGCTCCCGCAATCAAGAGTATTGCCGGATCTTTTTCACATCCAAAACTTTCGGTAAAAAGTCTTATTCCGTTTTTTTTAACTATTTTCTCTTTCATTTCCTCGCCTTTCTGTTTTATAGATTCATTAGTTTTTGGAAAGAAAAGTCGAGGCTGAACATTTCCGTTTCGTTTATTATTGATTCTGCCTGTGCTTCTCTTCCATAAGCAAACATTTGCTGTTCATAATTTTCAATAGCCTCTTCAATGCTGTTAAATTTCCCATTGGTCAGATTATCCGACAATATCAAGGCATCCATCAACCCACTGTTTACGCCTTGTCCTGCAAAAGGAGGCATCAAATGAGCAGCATCTCCAATCATCGTTATGGGTAATGGACGCTTACTTTTCCAAGACTTATCTAAGGGAAATATTCGTGTCGCTAACCCTACAAAAGATGATGTCAAACGAATCAGTTCTTTGTAGCGTTCGTCCCAATCGGAAAATTTTTTCAGGAGAAAATCAACGACACTATTTCTGTCTTGAAAATCTACCCGCGTTTTGCTTTTCCATTCATCAGGTGTTTTAAAACTTATTCCAAAATGCAATGCACCATTATTATTAGGATTCGCAAATAATAAATTACCTTGATGAGCAGCCATTAGCCGGTTTCCATTGCAAAGCTGAAAAAATCCAGGACAGTTCACCTCCGGTTGATGAATATCGGCTTGTATATTGAAAGTACCTGTTTCTTCAACTTCCGTGTCGGTAACAAATTTTCTTACTTTAGACATTCCACCATTGGCAATAATAACCAGATCTGCTGTTTCACTCGATTTATCCTCAAAAGTTAGTATCCACTTCTCCTTATCAGGTTCAAGGGTAACAAGTTTTCTATCCCAAATGACGGTATCATTTTGTAAACTATTTAATAGGATAGTCCTTAAGTCATTTCTGTTTATTTCAGGATTGTCAAAACGATTTTCGGGTCTTACATTTTTTGTGGTTAAAATATTGCCCTTTTCATCAACAATATTTACACCCATTGGTAAAGCTAAGTCATAATAAGTTTGTAACAATCCCGCTCTTTTCATTGCTTCCTGTCCCGAATCCCTGTGCAGATCAAGTGTCCCACCAAAAATCCTTGCATCTTGGTCTTTGTCTCTCTCGTAAACTGTAATGTCCACGCCGTTTTGCTGTAACAATCTCGCCATTGTTAATCCAACAGGCCCGGCACCAATTATTGTAATTTTTTTATGTTTTAGTAAAGTCATATTCTTGTTCGCTGGTTTTAATGTCAACTAATGTCTGTCAATTTAATCACTTTGTTTTTTTTAAATTCAAACACGGATTTTCCTGATAACTTTAGCTTTTGCCCTTTTTTTAAGCCGTTCGGAAAGTCAATTGCTAAAATTGCTGTATAATCAATTTCTATTTCAGTGCTGTTGTCAAAATGCCTAAACGATTTAACTGTCTGTGTTCTCTTTGCAAAGTATGTTTTTGCTGTTTCTGCCTGTTGTTTAAACGCTGTTAACCCTTTCAGCGATAAACTTATATCATTATTTTGAATGTTTTCAAAAACAATATTATCGTCAAGGTCTGCAACCATTTTTTTGATATCAAATTGGTTGTATCCATCGATGTAGTTATTGATGATGTTTACTCTGTCGGTCATATTTTGTAATTATTTATCGGTTACATATTGGTGTTGTCTGTAGGTTGTTCTACGATAATTGCCAACTTTTAACTTCTATACGAAGGAACATGTTGGGATACTTGAACTTTCGATTTAGCGCCAACACGAGCAAACCGAAGTTAGCACCTACTCTCTATTCAGCATATTTTTTAAAAATACTTGTGGCAATGTGTCCGCCAAAACCAAAAGTATTACTCATTGCGTAATTCACTTGCCGTTGTTGTGATTGGTGTAACGTCAAGTTAAATATATCCCTATATTCAGGTTCAATATCTACCGAATTGATTGTTGGCGGAACAATGTTATTCTGAACAACGTATAGGAAGAATAAACGCCCTTTTCACCCAAGTCCAACAGCTTTGGACCGCAGTTGACTCTTTCGACACCCCTG
>NZ_JACAIJ010000041.1:0-4074 GCF_030325485.1 Acinetobacter sp. R933-2 | reverse complement strand
AGGTCTGATATCTTTTGCCTATAATTTTGACCAAAATTTCCACTTTTTGTCTTGTGTAATACAAAGATGTGATACATTATTGTATATACAAATTTGAATGTTTTTTATGGAACTGTATTTCGAATGGGACGAGGCGAAGAACCAAAAGAATCAGAAAAAGCATGATATCTCTTTCGAAACTGCAAGCCTTGTCTTTGATGATCCTCTAAGGATCTCAATTCAGGACAGACATACCGATGGCGAAGAACGTTGGCAGACCATTGGAAAAGTGAAAGGCGTACTAATGCTCTTAGTAACTCATACCATCTTTGATGAAGATGACTGTGAAATCATAAGAATCATTAGTGCAAGACAGGTCACTAAAGCGGAGCGCAATCAATATGAGCACGGTTAGATACTCACGCAAAGAACTAAATGAAAAATTTAGTGAGAAGCAAGATGCTGAAATTCAACGCTTGCTTGCTAAAGGCACGGTTCCTGATGATCAGCTAGATCTATCAGATATGCCTGAAATTACAGATTGGAGCAATGCTGTACGCCATAATCAATTCTATCGCCCAGTGAAGCAACAGACTTCCATTCGTTTAGATGCTGATGTACTTGCATGGTTTAAAGCTCAAGGCAAAGGTTATCAGACACGTATGAATGAAATCTTGCGGGATGCCATGCTAAAAGAATTAAAAAATCATCAATAAAAATGGGAGCTTAGGCTCCCATTTTTGACTGCGTATAACGCCCATTATGTTAAATGGGATTCCACATAACATCTCTACAAAAACTATTACTTAAGCCTAATTTACTCCCAAAATACATGAGATCCTTTTCTCTGTACTCTTGAGAATTACAAGTTTTTATTAAAAGTTTGGTGCATGCTGAATATAGATTTTCTTTATTAGTCTTAGACGGATTTGTTGCTAAAAATTCAGGTAATAAACTATGTAAATATTGTCCTTTTACACTGTTCGTTGCTAATAAAATTGAAAAATCTCTGTCAGATACTACTAAGTAATTTTCTTTGCAAAACTTTTTGATCAACTCTATTTTTTCTGGAGTCCAATTCTGATCATACTTTAGAGCAAAATACTTTAATAAATATAAATACGTTGTCGCATTTTCAACTTTACTATGTTCACTTTTTTTAATAATTTTTTCAGCAGGTTTAGACTTTTCCTCGTTTAAGATAGCAACCCATTTTTTATTATTACATTTAGGGCATGAATAACCTTTTTTTATAAGCCATTCTATAACTTCTTTAGAATAAGCAGCTATTCCTGTGCCACCAATTACTATAGCAATACAGATTGGCATGGCAAAGCCTGTTCCAGCAAAAAAGAAAGAAGTCCAAGCCCATATCCCAAACCCAGAAACTGAACCCCCTATAATTTTCAGTATTAATTCTTTATTTACTTCTTGTGTATGTCCACAACTTTCACAACGTATTTGCATGATTTAATAAAATTAAAAAGGATATTAACTAATATATCAAAGGTTTAAATCTACCAACAAATAATAAATTTTAACTTTAATTTCAGTAGATAAAGTGCATAGGTTTCATTATGAATATTTCCTAAAATTAACATAATACACCTTATGCGAAGTTGCACTTATGAATATTATCATAACGACAACCTAAGACATTTCTCTAAAAAAAGCTGGCCTTTTGATGCCAAAAATGTAAAAATTACATCTAAATATTCAACTGTGTTTTTCTAATATGTCTCTTAAAGTAGCTTCCTTCTTCTCTGGTGCAGGTGGTTTAGATCTTGGTTTTAAACAAGCAGGATTTGACATTATTTTTGCCAATGAATTTGATAAGGATATTTGGGCAACCTATGAGCATAATCATACCAACACAACTCTAGATACCCGTAGCATCACTTTGATTAATGAATCAGAAGTTCCAGACTGTGATGGTATTATTGGTGGACCACCATGCCAAAGCTGGAGTGAAGCTGGTTCTAGAAGGGGAATTGAGGATAAAAGAGGACAGTTATTCTTTGATTTCATTCGTATTTTAAATGCAAAAAAGCCTGCATTTTTCTTAGCAGAAAATGTTAGTGGTATGTTGGCACCTAGACATAAGGATGCACTAGAAAACATTAAAAATACCTTTCTGGAAGCTGGTTATGATTTGCACTTTAAGCTTCTCAATGCTGCTGACTTTGGTATTGCTCAAGATCGAAAACGAGTCATTTTCATTGGTTTTAGAACAGATTTGAATATTCACTATTCTTTTCCAGAAGAAACGAATGAAGTTCATTGTTTAGCAGATATTATTCAAGACCTTGAACATAATGCAGTTCCGGCTTTAAATAAATCAAAACCAAATCCAGAAGTAAATGTAGCAAATCATGAGTATATGACTGGCGGCTTTTCCTCAATGTATATGTCTCGAAATCGCGTTAGGACCTGGGATGAACCCTCATTTACGATTCAAGCTGGTGGTCGCCATGCTCCGATTCATCCTAGTGCACCCAAAATGATTAAGCTTGAACAAGATAAATTTATCTTTTCACCAAAGGGTGAATATAGACGTTTAAGTGTACGAGAATGTGCCCGGATTCAAAGTTTTCCAGACGATTTTATTTTTAAATATTCAGATGTAAATCATGGATATAAAATGATTGGAAATGCCGTAAATGTTGATTTTGCTAAGATTCTAGCAGAAAGTATTATGAATGCATTGAATCAGTCTAAAGCTATATTAAAAGCAAGCTGAAAAAAACGTGAAGCGATAGCTTCACGTTTTTCTTTTTAAAATGAGATAGACCGTTGAGGTACAGGTGCATTATCCATATCTACCACTGAATCAAATTTCAAACTTAATGATTTTCCAAGTAAAAATCTCGAACTGGCTGTATGTAATCTCATATCTAAAATAAAATTATTATTAAACTTCACAATTAAGTGCCCATTATCAGGATGAATATAGGCATTAATTACAGCAGTTGCATCAGCTACCGAAGTAAAGTCTTTAATCATAATTGTTCTAGTTTTTGGATATACTGCAACTTTTTCAAAAGTTGTATTTCCAACTAAAAATTTAAAATATTTTTTTATAGCAGCTTCATCTGCATATTCTAAAAGATATTTTTTAACTAAATTACAGACATCGCTATATAGATTTGTGATTAAGCTAGGATCTCTTTCTTTTACTAATCTAAACAGATAGTTATCATTTTCCTTATCGCTAAGTAATACTTTTGAATGAAAACGTTCATAAATAGTATTTAGGTCTTTACGGTATTGTGCATCAAGTTCTTTATCTAATATGCCTAATTGATTTTTAATTAGTGCTGCTGGTCTTTGGTGCTTACAAGCATCATGGTTATGTTTTAAAGAAATATTTCGAACCGATTTATCTTTGTAAATTATTCGAATATCTGTAACATCACCTTGTTTAGCAGCTGTATCTTTAAGTCTTTCAATAGAATCAATATCTTGAACTGAAATTTCTTGAATATAGCGTATAGAAAATTCTGAAAAATCTTTTTGTTGCCCTACTGGTAATTCATAAAAATGAACTAGATCTCTAATTTGATCATTTTTTGTTGATCCAATTAGATGAATGTTCAAATTTTGCTGAGTTATTACTTCTACTAATCTTGCTTCTAAAGCACGACCATTATCATTGGACTTTGACATGTGCTATATCCTTAATAAAAATGGAGATAGTTTCTACTATTTTCTAGGATAATTCAGATTTATATTAAGATTAAATATCCCATAAAAAATTTTATGCAATAAAAAACCCCGACATCCTGTCGGGGTTTTTTACATATTTGATGCTTTGGTCTGACTCCTGTCGAACCTGCATATCCGTTGCTGTCTTTTCTTATTGTTGTCTGGAGCATCCTGCTCGCTATGGGTTCATGATAGAAAATTAGAGGGAATCTGCCTATTCGCCAATACCTTAAAATGTTGTACGTTGTGGCTTACAAAGCTTAAAAATTATCCTTAGATTTATCCGCACATTTTGTGGATATTTTAACCACTATAAGTCTTGATTGAATTCAGAAAAAGTTAAAATTGTTCATTTTTTAACCTATTTTATAGGCAAAAAATGACAATTTC
>NZ_JACAIJ010000040.1:0-4168 GCF_030325485.1 Acinetobacter sp. R933-2 | reverse complement strand
TCTACGGCACGTTTGAAGGCGCGCTGAAAGGTCTGGTCATACATGTGATGGCGACGCACGACACCGCTCCGTGGATCGGTCGAATGCGTGTGCTGCGCAAAAACCCAGAACCACGGCCAGGAATGCCCGGCGCGCGGATACTTCCGCTCAAGGGCGTCGGGAAGCGCAACGCCGCTGCGGCCCTCGGCCTGGTCCTTCAGCCACCATGCCCGTGCACGCGACAGCTGCTCGCGCAGGCTGGGTGCCAAGCTCTCGGGTAACATCAAGGCCCGATCCTTGGAGCCCTTGCCCTCCCGCACGATGATCGTGCCGTGATCGAAATCCAGATCCTTGACCCGCAGTTGCAAACCCTCACTGATCCGCATGCCCGTTCCATACAGAAGCTGGGCGAACAAACGATGCTCGCCTTCCAGAAAACCGAGGATGCGAACCACTTCATCCGGGGTCAGCACCACCGGCAAGCGCCGCGACGGCCGAGGTCTTCCGATCTCCTGAAGCCAGGGCAGATCCGTGCACAGCACCTTGCCGTAGAAGAACAGCAAGGCCGCCAATGCCTGACGATGCGTGGAGACCGAAACCTTGCGCTCGTTCGCCAGCCAGGACAGAAATGCCTCGACTTCGCTGCTGCCCAAGGTTGCCGGGTGACGCACACCGTGGAAACGGATGAAGGCACGAACCCAGTGGACATAAGCCTGTTCGGTTGGTAAGCTGTAATGCAAGTAGCGTATGCGCTCACGCAACTGGTCCAGAACCTTGACCGAACGCAGCGGTGGTAACGGCGCAGTGGCGGTTTTCATGGCTTGTTATGACTGTTTTTTTGTACAGTCTATGCCTCGGGCATCCAAGCAGCAAGCGCGTTACGCCGTGGGTCGATGTTTGATGTTATGGAGCAGCAACGATGTTACGCAGCAGGGCAGTCGCCCTAAAACAAAGTTATGCAGCCAAATCCCAACAATTAAGGGTCTTAAAATGGTAAAAGATTGGATTCCCATCTCTCATGATAATTACAAGCAGGTGCAAGGACCGTTCTATCATGGAACCAAAGCCAATTTGGCGATTGGTGACTTGCTAACCACAGGGTTCATCTCTCATTTCGAGGACGGTCGTATTCTTAAGCACATCTACTTTTCAGCCTTGATGGAGCCAGCAGTTTGGGGAGCTGAACTTGCTATGTCACTGTCTGGCCTCGAGGGTCGCGGCTACATATACATAGTTGAGCCAACAGGACCGTTCGAAGACGATCCGAATCTTACGAACAAAAGATTTCCCGGTAATCCAACACAGTCCTATAGAACCTGCGAACCCTTGAGAATTGTTGGCGTTGTTGAAGACTGGGAGGGGCATCCTGTTGAATTAATAAGGGGAATGTTGGATTCGTTGGAGGACTTAAAGCGCCGTGGTTTACACGTCATTGAAGACTAGTCCTTTGCATAACAAAGCCATCAAACCGGACGCCAGAGATTCCGCGCCTGTTGCGCATGGCTTCGCCATTTTATGCGCAATAGGCGCGCCACCCTGTCGCCGTTTATGGCGGCGTTAGGCATCACAAAGTACAGCATCGTGACCAACAGCAACGATTCCGTCACACTGCGCCTCATGACTGAGCATGACCTTGCGATGCTCTATGAGTGGCTAAATCGATCTCATATCGTCGAGTGGTGGGGCGGAGAAGAAGCACGCCCGACACTTGCTGACGTACAGGAACAGTACTTGCCAAGCGTTTTAGCGCAAGAGTCCGTCACTCCATACATTGCAATGCTGAATGGAGAGCCGATTGGGTATGCCCAGTCGTACGTTGCTCTTGGAAGCGGGGACGGATGGTGGGAAGAAGAAACCGATCCAGGAGTACGCGGAATAGACCAGTCACTGGCGAATGCATCACAACTGGGCAAAGGCTTGGGAACCAAGCTGGTTCGAGCTCTGGTTGAGTTGCTGTTCAATGATCCCGAGGTCACCAAGATCCAAACGGACCCGTCGCCGAGCAACTTGCGAGCGATCCGATGCTACGAGAAAGCGGGGTTTGAGAGGCAAGGTACCGTAACCACCCCAGATGGTCCAGCCGTGTACATGGTTCAAACACGCCAGGCATTCGAGCGAACACGCAGTGATGCCTAACCCTTCCATCGAGGGGGACGTCCAAGGGCTGGCGCCCTTGGCCGCCCCTCATGTCAAACGTTAGATGCACTAAGCACATAATTGCTCACAGCCAAACTATCAGGTCAAGTCTGCTTTTATTATTTTTAAGCGTGCATAATAAGCCCTACACAAATTGGGAGATATATCATGAAAGGCTGGCTTTTTCTTGTTATCGCAATAGTTGGCGAAGTAATCGCAACATCCGCATTAAAATCTAGCGAGGGCTTTACTAAGCTTGCCCCTTCCGCCGTTGTCATAATCGGTTATGGCATCGCATTTTATTTTCTTTCTCTGGTTCTGAAATCCATCCCTGTCGGTGTTGCTTATGCAGTCTGGTCGGGACTCGGCGTCGTCATAATTACAGCCATTGCCTGGTTGCTTCATGGGCAAAAGCTTGATGCGTGGGGCTTTGTAGGTATGGGGCTCATAATTGCTGCCTTTTTGCTCGCCCGATCCCCATCGTGGAAGTCGCTGCGGAGGCCGACGCCATGGTGACGGTGTTCGGCATTCTGAATCTCACCGAGGACTCCTTCTTCGATGAGAGCCGGCGGCTAGACCCCGCCGGCGCTGTCACCGCGGCGATCGAAATGCTGCGAGTCGGATCAGACGTCGTGGATGTCGGACCGGCCGCCAGCCATCCGGACGCGAGGCCTGTATCGCCGGCCGATGAGATCAGACGTATTGCGCCGCTCTTAGACGCCCTGTCCGATCAGATGCACCGTGTTTCAATCGACAGCTTCCAACCGGAAACCCAGCGCTATGCGCTCAAGCGCGGCGTGGGCTACCTGAACGATATCCAAGGATTTCCTGACCCTGCGCTCTATCCCGATATTGCTGAGGCGGACTGCAGGCTGGTGGTTATGCACTCAGCGCAGCGGGATGGCATCGCCACCCGCACCGGTCACCTTCGACCCGAAGACGCGCTCGACGAGATTGTGCGGTTCTTCGAGGCGCGGGTTTCCGCCTTGCGACGGAGCGGGGTCGCTGCCGACCGGCTCATCCTCGATCCGGGGATGGGATTTTTCTTGAGCCCCGCACCGGAAACATCGCTGCACGTGCTGTCGAACCTTCAAAAGCTGAAGTCGGCGTTGGGGCTTCCGCTATTGGTCTCGGTGTCGCGGAAATCCTTCTTGGGCGCCACCGTTGGCCTTCCTGTAAAGGATCTGGGTCCAGCGAGCCTTGCGGCGGAACTTCACGCGATCGGCAATGGCGCTGACTACGTCCGCACCCACGCGCCTGGAGATCTGCGAAGCGCAATCACCTTCTCGGAAACCCTCGCGAAATTTCGCAGTCGCGACGCCAGAGACCGAGGGTTAGATCATGCCTAGCATTCACCTTCCGGCCGCCCGCTAGCGGACCCTGGTCAGGTTCCGCGAAGGTGGGCGCAGACATGCTGGGCTCGTCAGGATCAAACTGCACTATGAGGCGGCGGTTCATACCGCGCCAGGGGAGCGAATGGACAGCGAGGAGCCTCCGAACGTTCGGGTCGCCTGCTCGGGTGATATCGACGAGGTTGTGCGGCTGATGCACGACGCTGCGGCGTGGATGTCCGCCAAGGGAACGCCCGCCTGGGACGTCGCGCGGATCGACCGGACATTCGCGGAGACCTTCGTCCTGAGATCCGAGCTCCTAGTCGCGAGTTGCAGCGACGGCATCGTCGGCTGTTGCACCTTGTCGGCCGAGGATCCCGAGTTCTGGCCCGACGCCCTCAAGGGGGAGGCCGCATATCTGCACAAGCTCGCGGTGCGACGGACACATGCGGGCCGGGGTGTCAGCTCCGCGCTGATCGAGGCTTGCCGCCATGCCGCGCGAACGCAGGGGTGCGCCAAGCTGCGGCTCGACTGCCACCCGAACCTGCGTGGCCTATACGAGCGGCTCGGATTCACCCACGTCGACACTTTCAATCCCGGCTGGGATCCAACCTTCATCGCAGAACGCCTAGAACTCGAAATCTAACGTCCGTTCGGGCATCGAGGTCCATGTCGGGGTGGGACGGGCCCGTGGCTTCAAGATCACTTGCAGTCCGACCGCG